>JAILOQ010000178.1 GCA_024690725.1 Lachnospiraceae bacterium | reverse complement strand
ATGCTGGTACCGGCGCTACTCGGCTATATCGATAAGGCAAAGAGGGCAAAATATCTGGAGGAAGCACATTCCATTTATGTTGCGATCCAGTCCATCAATTCCGAGGCCTATGCACACGGATGGCATCATTTCAGTAAAGGGAATTACGAAGGAAATTATAAAAACTATAAGACGACGTTGGATGATCTGATCGATCCGACCTCCATCGTTGATGTCGTGGGAATCGGTTACATCCAAGGCGGAGATCTGGGCGGCATCGACTTTGTCGAAACCACCGAAAACCTCCACAAGTATTACTCCGTGTATAAGATCGACAAGTTGAAATTTAAATCTCAGGACGGGAACACCGTGGAAGTCATATTGAATCCGAGCGGTGACATTGAGATCTTGAGCGTCACCGCACCTTAGTCTTAGGAATGATGTTCTTTTCTCCGGCGGACCGGACGGCGCTTTGCGGCATATCCGCTCTTTGCGTCGGACTTTGCATTTTCCAAATGGAGCTTTAACTCCAACATACGATCCCGTAATTCGGCGGCTGCCTCGAAGTTCAATTCGGCAGCTGCTTTTTTCATCTTCTTTTGCGTCTGCTCGATGAGCTTTTCGATCTCTTCCTTGCTCATGGACTCCGGTGACTTCGCCATTTCGATGTCTTCCTTTGCCACGGCCTTGGTGATGGAAATGAGATCTCTTACCGCCTTGTGGATCGACTCCGGCGTGATCCCGTGTTCTTCGTTATACGCCTGCTGGATCTGTCGTCTTCTGGCGGTCTCATCCAGAGCCGCCTTCATGGAATCAGTGATCGAATCGGCATACATGATCACGTGTCCGTCTACGTTTCTGGCCGCGCGACCGATCGTCTGGATCAGGGAAGTCGCGCTTCGAAGGAACCCTTCTTTATCCGCGTCGATGATCGCAACCAGACTGATCTCGGGAATGTCCAAGCCCTCACGAAGAAGGTTGATCCCGACCAAAACATCAAAGACATCCAGGCGCATATCACGGATGATCTCCGCGCGTTCCAGGGTGTCGATATCGGAATGGAGGTACTTGACACGCACGCCCATTTCCTTCAGATAATCGGTCAGATCCTCTGCCATGCGCTTTGTCAGCGTGGTAACGAGGACCTTATTTTTCTTCTCGGTTTCTTTTCGGATCTCCGCAAGCAGATCGTCGATCTGCCCCTCAACCGGGCGCACGAAGACCTCCGGATCCAACAGTCCCGTCGGACGGATGATCTGCTCTGCACGATACATCTCATGCTCTTCCTCATACACGGACGGTGTGGCCGAAACGAACAAGAGCTGATCGATGTGACTCTCAAACTCTTCAAAACAAAGCGGACGGTTATCCAGTGCACTCGGCAGACGGAACCCGTAATCCACCAGGGTGCTCTTTCGGGATCTGTCGCCCGCAAACATACCGCGGATCTGCGGCACGGTCATATGCGACTCGTCGATGATGATCAAAAAATCATCCTTGAAATAATCCATCAGGGTATGCGGCGGATCGCCCGGATTCATTCCGGTCAGATGCCTGGAGTAATTCTCGATACCGGAACAAAACCCCGTTTCCCGTAACATTTCCACATCAAAATTCGTGCGCTCGCTGATACGCTGCGCCTCGATCAGTTTGTCACTGCTCTTAAAGAACTTCACCTGTTCTTCGAGTTCTTCCTCGATCGTCTTGCAGGCTCTTTCGATCTTATCCTGTGCCACGACGTAGTGCGAAGCAGGGAAGATCGTCGCATGCTCGAGCGTTGCATGAACATCACCGAGCAGCGGATCCACTTCACAGATCCTGTCGATCTCGTCACCGAAGAATTCCACGCGGATCAGATAATCACCGCCCTGCGCCGGAAAGATCTCCAAGGTATCTCCCCGCACACGGAACCGGCTGCGCTCCACATCCATGTCGTTCCTCTCGTATTGGATCGCGATCAGCTCACGAATGACTTCATCTCTGTCTTTTTGCATGCCCGGACGCAGCGACACCATCATGCCCATGTAGTCTTCCGGGGAACCCAGACCGTAAATACAGGATACGCTGGCGACCACGACCACATCCCGCCGCTCGGTCAAAGAAGCCGTTGCGGAAAGGCGCAGTTTATCGATCTCATCGTTGATCGCCGAATCCTTCTCAATATAGGTATCCGTCGAAGGCACATAAGCCTCCGGCTGATAATAGTCGTAGTAACTGACAAAGTATTCCACCGCATTTTCCGGAAAGAACTCTTTGAACTCACCGTAAAGCTGTCCGGCCAATGTCTTATTGTGCGCGATGACCAGCGTAGGCTTGTTCAGCTTCGCGATCACATTCGCCATCGTAAACGTTTTACCGGAGCCGGTCGCTCCCAACAATGTCTGAAATTGATATCCCTTTTGAAACCCATCGGTCAGTTCTTTGATCGCCTGCGGCTGATCGCCGGTGGGTTCGTAGGGCGCATGCAATTTAAATTCCATATCGCTTATACATCCTCAACATGTTCCTTTTTTACCATCAATTGCTCATAGGTAACCCCATATTTTCTCGCAATATCATCCGCGAAGCTCTTTCCCTGCGGCGGAGCGATCTTCACCTCAAAAGAACGTACGCCTTCATCCGATAAGGCAACGAGAGATGCAGCCTTTGCTGTTTGCTCTTCTTCGTTGAACGCATCGATCTCTGCGGCCAGTTTGTGCATATGGGTATTGTAGATGGTACGAACTCCTTTTTGTAACAGGGCGCGCACCGCATCATTTGCGATATAGTATCCTTCTTCAAAGGACGTCGTGGAGAACGTCTCGTTCAATAAGAACAGACTGCTGCCGGTACTCACGGAAAAGATCTCTTTAAATCTGGTGCACTCTTCTCCGAGTCTTCCGAGATCCATCGTCTTATCCTCATCGGCGGGATAATGCGTATAAATGCAATCGGCCGGAAGGAAGGAAAAGCTCTCCGCGGGCACACTGATCCCACTCTGGGCAAGGGCGAACAACAGACCTACCGCCTGCGTGATCGTTGTCTTTCCGCCACGATTGGCACCGGTCAAAAGATATACCGTGTGTGCATCCGAAAAATCAAGGTCGTTTTTCACGATCTCTTCCGGACGAAGTTCTCCCGCTACGGCCAGTTTAAAATTATAAAGCCCCTTGGCATCCATTGCCTTTCCACTGCCTGCTGCCACCTTCGGCGTACAGAAGGTAAAGCCGCGGCTTTTCAGTTTTTCCAGATATTCCGCCCAGCGGACATAGAATAAAAATTCCGGGATCAGATCCACAATGGTTCCGATGCTGAAGGTCACGTACTTACTCAAGATCCGCTCCAGCTTCTTGGTCAGATGGGAAAGGAGCTTGCTCACTTCTTTGTCAAAGTAATGTGTGATATACTTCCCGCCATCGTTATCCGGCACACGTGCAACGGATGCGGCAAGCGGCGCTCCCATCGGCGTCTGCATCAGACCGTAAAAGGTTCCGAACCGCTCGAAATTCACGGCAAGCTCTCCGGTCTTATTCGTGATCGGCTGGAAGTGATAATTCCCGTTCCAGTCGTTTCCTTCTTTGATCCCTTTCCCTGCCGCAAGGGCATCGGCAAAGTTCCCCAAGATTCCGGAGCTTTTGAATTCTTTGTTGTTCACGGACACAAGTCCGATGCTGTCCACTTCGAAGCTCTTGTTTAAATTCACACCGATCGTGATACTGCGAAGCGAATCCGTATCCGCGTGCAACGAATGTATGTCCTGCTTCAGTTCCTTAAACAGCGAGTCTTCATAGACCTTTTCCATATAGGTCTTTAAAGCTTTCAATCCATCTGATGTGATCGGCGTATCGGACAGACACGCATGGATGGCATCCACGGTATTGATGTAATCATCCAATTCGCTCAGTCTGTGCAAAAACTCCCAAAGCCCCGCCTTGATATCATGATCCTTTTTAAAACTTCCGTAATCATTCAAAAACTGGATCTTATCCAAAAGTTCCAGAAGTTCTTTCCGCATATCCGGAAAATTGCAGATATCCTCAAACACACCGATGCGGTACTCGGCCACCTCCGGCCGGTCCGTTGTGGTACGCAGCACATTTGTAATAAGCGTCCGCTCATTTGCTTTCTGCGTCAGTTTTTCCACGATCTGATCCAGTCCCAGATCATGAAACGCAACCTCAGGCATCGTGTGATACTCTACTCCTTCGATGTTCGGATATAAAATACTGATCTCTCTTTTTAATGCCATACCCTACCCCAATACTTTCGAAAACCGATTACAGATTCCACATATCTTTTACGATCTGTTCCCTGAGCGCATCATGGCTGTGGAACTTTCTCGCAAAATAGTAACGTCCCTTTTTTAACAACGGAAGATCCTCTTCCAAAAGATACGCCGGACTTCCACCGTCCCCTCGCTCCCAATTCAGATACCGCAGTTCTCTCTTCTCGATCCGATCTTTATACTTTCCGTTCGCAAAAGAATCATTTAAAAGGATCGTATGAAAGAAAAACTCCTCCGGGATCTGGGTCCGGTAAAGCGCTTTCACATACTCCGGATGTTCCGAGACATATGACAGAATATCCTTCGCACAATCCCCGGGCAAAGAAATGTATAACAAGCCCTTATAGATATCGGAAAACTCGCCGAGTTTCTTTCTGCGGATCCCCACCAGTTTCTGACAGTTTACCGTCAGATTCTGCACCTGCCAAAGAACGGGATTCTTCACATTCTTATTTTGAAACCAATTGTAATAGCGGTATCTCTTTTCCACCTGCGGCGGAAAATCCTTTTGCTCCACGTAATCCAGATAGATCTTGTCGCAGTCCACGAAACGATCATGGATCTCTTTGGGGGAGCGCACCGGAAAATCCTCACCGGTCAGAAAATGCAGGTAGCTCACATCGGGGTTAGCCGCAGCTAACTTCATAAGGCGCAAGAATGCCTGCACGTGCGTGAACCCACCCCACGGAACGGAATAGTCGGAAATCACCTTGACATGCTTCAATTCCCGAAGCCGTTCGATCTCTCGTTCACCGATCTCCTTGGACTTTTTATCGATATGCAAATACACATAGTCTTCCCGACATAAAAAAGAGGCCAGCTCATAAACCGCATCAAAATCCTTATATGCCGTTATGAGATAGGCCTGTCTCTTTTTCATTTTATATATCCTCTCTTACTCCCGAAGAGGGAAAACCGCTTCGGGCACCCGCTAATTACCCAACTGCTTTTTCATTTCCTTGATCGCGGCATCCAACTGCGAATCACTCCCGTCTTCACGATACGCTTCCACATCCAGCTCCGCTTCAATATCCGGCTCGATCCCGACTTCGTGAATATCCGTGCCGGCAGGCGTATAATAATGCGAAATCGTAAGCTTTACCGCAGAACCGTCGGAGAAGGAAAACATCTGCTGCACGATTCCCTTTCCAAACGTGGTCGTACCGACGATGGTACCTTTTCCGCTGTCACGGATGGCACCGCTTAATACCTCTGCCGCAGATGCGGAGTTTCCGTTTACCAAAACCACGAGCGGAAGTCCCAATTCGTTCGCATTCTTGGAACCGTAATCATCCCGATGTCCCGCTCTGTCCACGGTATATACCACAAGTCCGGGCGGTAAGATCTCACCCGCAATATCCACAGCGACATTCAAAAGTCCGCCGGGATTGCTGCGAAGGTCTAAGATCATTCCCTTCATGCCCTGCGCTTTCAGATCCGCAACCGCATCACGGAACTGAGCGACGGAAACCGATTCAAACCGGCTCAGCGCAAGATATCCGATATCGTCTTCCAGCATTTCATAAGAAACCGTAGGCGTCTCGATCTTGCCGCGCTTTACGGTAATATCCTGATAATCCGTATCACCCTCACGATACACGGTGATCACGACCTCGGTGTTCAGTTCGCCTTTGATATGGGACACCACTTCATCCAGCGTCGCACCCTGCATACTCTCGCCGTCCACCTCAACGATGATATCGTCTTCCAAAAGTCCCGCTTCCTCTGCGGGCGTATCTTCCATGATCCCGCTGATCTTACAATAATCTCTCGTATCGTCATAGGAAATATAAGCGCCGATGCCGTAGTAAATTCCGGAAGAAGACTCCATTACGGATACCATCTCTTCCTTGGAATAGTAGGTGCTGTAACGATCCCCGAGTCCGTCCACAAGACCGTGATACAGTGCATCCTCCAGATCGTCTTCGGAGACTTCCTCTTCGTTCAAATAGTTCTCACGGATCGTACGCTCCAAAGATTCCAGCTTTGCTACCGTCTGATCGTCGATCGCACTTTCCTCGGATGACGCAAGCCGCTTGGAGTTTACCGCATGTGTTAAGCGATAATACTGAAACCACCCGGTCAAAGAAAATATAATGAATACTCCGATGAAAATTCCGAGAACGATAGATACGGCTACCTTCTTTTTCCGGGACTTTCTCTCGGTCACTTCGCTTTCATTTTGCAGTTCATTTTCGTCCATTGCAAATAACCCTTTTTAGAGATAATTCCACGGGCTTACATAGCTTCCGTTCACACGAACGGAGAAATGCAGGTGGTTACCTGTCGAACGCCCTGTGGTTCCTACCGCAGCGATCTTCTGTCCTGCGGAAACATAGCTTCCCTTGGAAACATATACTGCGGAAGCATGCATGTAGATCGTGATCACACCACTGCCGTGATTGATCATGACATA
>JAILOQ010000147.1 GCA_024690725.1 Lachnospiraceae bacterium | reverse complement strand
GTGTTCCTTTTGGAAAATTACGATGGCGAGCAGCATGTGAACATCGGTACCGGCAAAGAGATCACGATCAAAGAACTTGCGGAACTGATCAAATCCACCGTCGGATTTGAGGGTGAGATCGTATGGAATTCTTCCATGCCCGACGGTACACCGAGAAAGCTTACGGATGTAACAAAGCTTCATGAGCTCGGTTGGACGCATAAGATCGAACTCGAAGAGGGCGTAAAGCTCGCTTACGATTGGTTTAAGGATAACATTGAAAATGCTCGTATGGACGGAAGATAGACCGTTTTAAGGAGGAAGAGATGAAACGATACGGTGTGGTTATGGCAGGTGGCGGCGGTACCAGATTCTGGCCGTTGTCCCGCGCGGAGAGACCGAAGCAATTATTGAATTTAAGCGGTAAGGATCTGATGGTAAATGAAACCTTGGAGCGTTTGACCGGTTGCATGGAAAGGGATGATCTTTTCATTGTGACGAATGTTACGCAGGCACCTCTTATGGCCGAGGAGACCGAGGGACGCATGCAAAAGGATCACATCCTTGCAGAGCCCGCGGCCAGAAATACATCCGCTTGTATCGGTTATGCGGCCATGGAAATCGTTAAGAAATACGGCGACGGTATCATGGTGATCGTTCCGAGTGACCATTTCATCAAAGATACGAAAGGCTTTAGCGATACGATCGATGCCGCGATCAAAGCGGCGGAAGAGACGGATGCGCTGATCACGATCGGTATTGAGCCGACCTATCCCGCGACCGGTTACGGATACATCCGCGCCGAAGAGGAAAGCGAAAAAGAGATCGCGGGCGGGCACGGAAAGAAGAGCCACAAGGTGGCGGAATTCGTGGAAAAGCCCGCGCTTGACGTGGCGAAAGAATATGTTGCCGCAGGAAACTACTACTGGAACAGCGGCATGTTTGTCTGGAAGGCATCGACCATTCTTTCTTATATGGAGAAGCTGCTTCCCGATGTCTATGCATGTCTGGATAAGATCGGAAATGCACTCGGCACGGACAAAGAACAACAGATCCTCGATGAGGTATATCCGACGATCCCCAAGATCTCGATCGATTACGGCATCATGGAAAGAGCGGACAATATCCTTGTGATCCCGTCCTCGTTCGGTTGGAACGATATCGGTTCCTTGGATATGCTGAGTTTGATGAAGGAAGCGGATGAGAGCGGAAACGCTTCCTACGGAGAGACGCTGTTATTGGATACCAAGGACAGCATTGTTTACGGTACGGATAAACTGATCGCAACGATCGGTTTAAAGGATATGATCGTGGTGCAGGCGAAGGATGCGATCCTGATATGTCCGAAGGATCGTGCGCAGGAAGTGAAAGATGTCGTGGAAACCCTGAAAGCAGAGGGGCGCGACAGTTATCTTTGATCTGTGAAGATGCAGTGAGAGAAAAACCGGCAGTGTGCCGCGACTGTAAGGTGCGGCGAGAGGGAAAAGCATGAAATGTTTTGTCTTGGCAGGCGGAAGCGGTGATGCGCTCTGGCCGTTGTCCAGAAAAAATTATCCGAAGCAGTTTATGAATTTCAGGGAGGGGCGCAGTCTCTTTCAGGAGGCGATCGCCAGAAACCTTCCGTTCTGTGATCAATTCTATATCATTACCAATGTAAAATACCGGAATATCGTGGAAGCTCAGCTTCAGGTATTCCAGGGCTTAAGTTATCGACTCTTCCTTGAGGAAGTGGGAAAGCAAACGGCTCCGGCGATCGCCATGGCCGCGCTTTGTACAAAACCCGAGGAGGAGATTCTTGTTGTGTCCACCGATCATATGATCGGAGATGGCGATTACAATCATACCATCATGCATGCCAAGGAATTGCTGAGCGAAAGCAATATCGTGGCGATCGGATGCGCTCTTGCGGAGCACGAAAGTGCTGCTGACTATAAGGGCCATAACGGGTTCGTGGCAAAAGAAAATGAAGTGACCGCATTTGTCAGTAAGCTTGGAGGCGAAGACGGAAACGATCCGGAATTAAAGGATGGAGAAGGGTTGTATCTGGACAGCGGAATCTTTATGATGACGGCCGGGGCCTACTTAAAAGCGGTGGAAGAAAATGCGCCTTATCTGTATGATCAGTGCATGTTTGGAACGAACCGGATCCGCTTACAGGGGCAGGCATTTTTGATCACCAAGAGCTGGCTTTCTTCCGTGCCTTCCATGAGTGTCGGAGACAGCATATTTACCAATTGGGCAGGAAAAAAACTGTCGTTTGTGAAAGCGGAATTTGTCTGGAAGCGTTTGCTGAATCTGGAAACGTTGGAGGATTTTGAACTCAGCACCTATGAAGGAAATGCGATCCTGACGGATTGTAAGAATGTGGAAGTGCTGAGCGACAACGATAAGTTAGTTGTTGCTAACTCATGCGAGGATCTGTTGATCGTCAATTCCAAGGATGCGATCTATATTTCGAAGCAGGGTTGCAGCGATAAGATCCGCGATATCATGTCCGACAACTATGAAGTGAGCAAAGACACCTTTGACGAGGGTGATATTTTCTATACCAACTGGGGTGTAAAGGAGATCTTAAGTCGCAGTCCCGGGTATATGGTGCGCAAGGTTACGATCTTCCCCGGAAAGCGCATCGGAATGCATAAGCATAACAAAAAGACCGAGCATTGGTCGGTTGTTGAGGGAACCGCAACGGTGATCCTCGGCGGTACGAGCAGAGATTACGGTTCGGATGACAGTGTCTTCGTACCGATCGGTGTATATCATGAACTGATCAATAATACCGCAAAGGACTTGGTGATGATCGAGGTCGGTATCGGTGTGGATGCGGCGAATAAGACCGGTGACGTCTATCGTAAGATGGATGATTTCATCAAACTTGCTCCTTCCTATAAGGATTATCTCTGGGGCGGGACGGCACTTCATGAGATCTACGGCATGAACAATCCGGACAATGAAGACAATATCATTGCGGAGAGTTGGTGTTTGTCCGCACACAGCGCTGGTCCTTGCGTTGTCATTGAAGGAAATGAAAGAGGACGTGTGTTCCCGGATTATCTGGCGAAGATCGGAAAGGACGCTCTGGGATGGAAATGCCAGCCCTTTGATCGTTTCCCGCTTTTGGTTAAGTTTATCGATGCGGCAGAACCTTTGAGTGTTCAGGTACATCCGGACGATGCCTATGCCATGGCGGAGGAGGATGAGTACGGCAAGAACGAGATGTGGTACATTCTCAATGCCGAGAAGGATGCTGCGTTATACGTCGGTTTCGAAAAGAGCCTGACCAGAGATGAGTGCTGCAAGCATATCGAAGACGGAACACTCACCGAGGTGCTGCATAAAGTTCCCGTGAAAAAAGGTGATGTCGTGTTTGTAAAAGCCGGTACGGTCCATGCGATCCTCGCGGGCGTACGACTCTTGGAGATCCAACAATCTTCCAACTGTACCTATCGGTTGTATGATTACAATCGTTTGGATAAACACGGCAATCCCAGACCTTTGCACCTTATCAAAGCGCTTGAGAATATGAGTCTTGAGCCGTATGAATTTACGACCGATCCGCAGGGAGAAGTGGAGCAATGCCAGGGTTATACCAAGCAGTTACTGGGACAGTGCAAGTATTTCTCGGCAACTCTTTACGAAATCGAATACGGCGCCGAGATTTCCATGGATGATGCATCCTTTAGTTCCATCGTCTTTATCGAAGGCGAAGGTGATATTTTCACAGATAACCAGAAGAGCCACTTCAAAGCCGGAGACAGTTACTTTGTTCCGGCAGGAAAGAAGGTGCTGACAGTGGTTGGAAAGAGCAAGTTCGTGCTCAGTAAAGTATAAGAAAATATCCGAGGGGTCTGTTACGGTCAATATAAACGAACAGTGAGGAAATGACGTGTACGAATATCAAACAAGGATCAGATACAGTGAATTGGACGCGGAAGGGCATTTAACCCTTCCCGCTCTTTTGGATTATTTTCAGGATTGTTCCACATTTCAGTCAGAGGATCTCGGTGTCGGCATGCAGTACTGTCTGGATCGGGAACTGTTGTGGGCGCTTGCCGGCTGGCAGATCGTGGTAAAGCGATATCCTACGATCGGAGAGAGGGTGACGGTCGGAACACTGCCTTACCAGTTCAAGGGCTTTATGGGACTTAGAAATTTCTGGATGAAGGATGAAGAAGGCAATGAGTTAGCAGTGGCTAATTCTATTTGGACACTGATCCATTTGAAGAACGGTACGCCGCAGAAGGTGACGCCGGAAATGTATGAAGGATATAAGATTGAAGAAAAGATCGACATGGATTATGCACCCCGCCATATTACGTTTGAGGGGGATGAGATCAAGGAAGAGACCGTGGAAGTGACAAAGCATCATCTGGATATGAATCAGCACGTCAACAACGGTCAGTTCGTAAAGATCGCCATGGGCTTTGTTTCGGATGATTTCAAGATCGGTCAGCTGCGTGCGGAGTATAAGGTGCAGGCACATTTGGGAACGATCTTTTATCCCGTGACGTATCATACGGATGATACGATCGGTGTCGATCTTGCGGATGAAGAAGGAAAGAGTTATTGCAGATTGGAATTTAAAAGGAGTTAGCATGATCGAACTTGGAAAATATCAAAGACTGACGATCACACGGCGTGTGCCGTTCGGCGTCTACCTGGCAGATCACATGCCGCGGCGGGGAGAACGCCTGTCGGCCGAGGAAGAGGTTCTTTTACCCGGAAAGCAGGTGCCGGAGGGGTTGGACGTAGCGGATTCTTTGGAAGTGTTTGTTTATAAGGATTCGGAAGACAGACCGATCGCGACGGTGCAAAAACCAAAGCTTGCCTTGGGCGAGACGGCGATGCTAAAGGTCGTATCAACCAGTAAGATTGGGGCCTTCCTGGACTGGGGTCTGGAGAAGGATTTATTTTTGCCCTTTAAGGAACAGACAAAAAAGCTCCATGACGGGGATCATGTACTGGTCGCTCTTTACACCGATAAGAGCAATCGTTTGGCGGCGACCATGAAGGTATATCATTATCTGGCAACGGCGGACGATATCGAAAAGGATACGATCGTGCAGGGAACCGTTTATGAGATTTCGGATAATTTCGGTGCTTTTGTGGCGGTGGAAGATAAGTTTTCCGGGCTTCTTTCGAAGGCGGAACCGATCCGGGATCTGAAGGTCGGTGACACGGTGGAAGCAAGGGTGACCGGCGTGAAGGAAGACGGAAAGTTGGATTTAAGCCTCAGACAAAAGGCGTATCTGCAGATGGATGCGGACAGCGAAGTGCTGCTAAAACTCTTGGAAGAAAACGGCGGGAAACTTCCGATCGGTGACAAATCCTCGGCAGAAGAGATCCGGGCACTTGTGAATATGAGCAAAAACGAGTTCAAACGGGCGGTGGGCCACCTGTACAAAGAAGGACTTGTGACGCCCGGTGCAACGGAAACGAAACGGAAGTGAAACAGTTTTTTAATAGAAATGTCATATATTTGCATTTTACGTCCGATACGGCTATAATCACTAAAAGTGTGGATATATGGGAAAGAAGAGGGGAATAAAATATGACAAAAAAAGATTCGGGAATCGTATTCCTGATCATGATCCTGGCAGAGCTTGTACTGGCCGGGGGATTAAGGCTGCTTGTAAAGTTGGGCTTGGATGTGCAGATGCCGGCCATCTTATCGCTGATCTTGAATCAGCTGATCTTGCTGGTTCCGGTTTTGATATATCTGTTTGTGAAGAAGATCCCACTGAAGGATGTATTCCGGTTGCGACGCATTAAGGTGGCGAACATCTTTTTGTGTATTGTCTACACGCTCTTGTGCGCGCCGGCTATGATCTTTGCGAATCTGGTAACGATGCTGATCGCCGGAAACACGGCTATGGAACTCGGAAGCATGCTTTCAGGCGTTTCACCGATCGTCATCGTTTTGATCGTGGGGATTTTGGCACCGGTCAATGAAGAGTTTATGACGCGAGGCGTTTTAAATACCGGACTCCGTTCGACCGGAAGGGTTGTAGGTGCGGCGCTCCTGACAGGACTTTGCTTCGGCGTGATGCATTTGGATCTGAATCAGTTTTCGTATGCGTTTATCATCGGTACGATGATGGTGTTGGTGAATGAAGCGGCAGATTCGATCTGGCCCAGCATCATTTTCCATATTTGCATCAATTTCGGAAATGTGGTGAATCTGATCGCGAATATGTCGGCGGTTACGCAAGCGGGCGGTGACTATAAACAGATTCTGGCACCGATCGCAGAACAGAGCGGAATGACTATAGAGGCTATGATGGCCGCCACTATTGTCGTGTATGCGGTGCTCGCCGTTGGTGGTTTAACGTTAGCGATCCTTCTTTTGTTCGGTATTGCGGGCATCGAGGGACGGTACAAAGAATTTACGGCGGTATTCAAAAAATCGAACGAAAAGAAAGAAAGTTTATGGTCACCTTATATGATCATAGCTTTGTTCATCGGAATCATTGTGATCATTGCGATGCTGGCCTATCGTTTTTAGTGCGGCCACCGGCGGTGTATGCACAATGCCGGAAATCACAAGGATTTGAGAGGTAACGGTACTTTGCGAAAGATTAATGTGCTGGGGATCCCGTTGGAGGATTACACCATTCGGGAATCAATGAAAAACATAGACGGTTTTTACAGGGACGGCAAGCTTGGTACCATCGGGATCATCACCATGAAAGGGTTGATCCGGGCCCAGGATGACGAAGATATCAAGTCCTGGATGAGCAGTTTGGACATGACGATCCCTGCGGACGTGGATATTTTGCACGCGGGCGGGATCGAAGCCAGGAACCGTGAACGCGATGTGGAGAGTTGTGCCTTCTTACGTGAGTTTTTGAAGAAATTGGTCCGCCAGAAAAAGAAGGTGTATCTGCTCAGCGAAACCAGAGAGAGCGTAAATCAGCTGGAGGCTTCCCTTCGCGTATACGAGCCCGGGATTGCCGTTGTGGCAAAGTCAGCGCTCGATGAGATTGAGCAGGACCATGAGTTTTTGGTAAATGACATCAATGTAAAGATGCCCGGAGCCCTGATCTCAAATCTGAATTCGCCTTTACGAGAGCGTTTCAGAGCAGAAAACTATATGAAATTGAATGCCGGGATCTGGCTGATGTTACGACCGGACTGGGATGCAGCCAAACAAAACAACGGCATTTTCAAGCGCTTAAACGAGCGATTCGTAAAACGGTGGTTCCGCTTACGTGTGAACAACTACAAGGACGAGGGGGCCGAGGAAAAAGAGTTTTCCGGTATACGGGAAGAAAGCTACAAAGAAGAATTGGTTTCCGACAAGAATGAATAAGAGGTGCTTCGGAGTGATCCGAAGCACTTTTTTAGTGAAAATTCACAAAAAACAGCAAAAAAAACATACTTTTTGCTAGTAAAAAATGTGAAAATGTATTAAACTATTGTGGTAGTGGGCTCATTTTGCCCGCAAGGGGTATTATTTGGGAAGGAGTACATGGGGTTATGATTTCGAATCAAATACTTCAGAATACCATTGATGGGTTAAAGAACATTGCCCGTCTGGATTTTGCGGTAATGGATACGGATGGGAACGAAGTGGCATCGACCGGCGCACAGGCAGATGCTTCCGTTGCTGCGGCCATTGAGGATTTTGTAAAGTCCCCTGCCGATAGTCAGGAATTTCCCGAGTATTTGTTTTTTAAGATTTATGATGAGCAGACACCGGAATACGTTCTGGTGGTCCACAGTTCCGGTGAGGTGGGATATACCATCGGTAAGATGGCGGCATTCCAGCTGCAGGGATTGATGGTTGCCTACAAGGAACGTTTCGATAAAGACAATTTTATCAAGAATCTGCTATTGGATAATCTGTTATTGGTCGATATCTATTCCAGAGCGAAAAAACTGCGCGTTGAAATGGAAGCAAAGCGTGTGGTCGTGATCGTCGAACCGCTTACGGGCAAAGAAAACGGTCTGCTGGAAATGGTGCGCGGCTATGTCGGGACCTCCGGCAAAGACTTTGTCAGTGCCGTAGATGAAAACAGCGTCGTGATCGTCAAGGAACTGACCGACAGCAATTCCAAAAATGAGATCGAGCGTCTGGCTTCGGGCCTCAGAGAGGTCCTGGAAAAAGAAGGGCTTTCGGAAGTCCATGTGGCATACGGAAATCCCGTCGGTGAGATCAAAGAAGTCAGCCGTTCCTACAAAGAAGCCAAGATGGCAATGGATGTCGGTAAGATCTTCTTTGAAGGACGAAGCATTATCGCATACAGCGAACTCGGTATCGGTCGTTTGATCTATCAACTTCCGATCCCGCTCTGCAAGATGTTCATCACCGAGATCTTCGGCGGAAAGAATCCGGAGGATCTGGATGAGGAAACCGTTACGACGATCCATAAGTTCTTTGAGAACAGTCTGAACGTATCGGAGACATCGAGGCAGTTGTTCATTCACAGAAATACACTTGTGTATCGCCTGGATAAGCTGCAAAAAAGCACGGGACTGGATCTGCGTGTCTTTGAGGATGCGATCACCTTTAAGATCGCAATGATGGTCGTGCGATACATGAAATACATGGAAGATTTCGATTATTAATACATAGATTGAAAGAAAAGAAATGAGGTTTCACAACAATGATTAAGTTGGATCATGTAAGTAAATCCTATTCTACGGGAGCGCCTGCGCTTAATGATGTCAGCCTGAATATCGAAAAGGGTGAGTTCGTTTTCATCGTAGGAGACAGCGGTTCCGGAAAGAGTACGCTGATCAAGCTTCTGTTGAGAGAATTGGTGCCGACCGAAGGAACCATTCTCGTAAACGGCGTAAATGTCGGAAAACTGAGGCACAGACAGATCCCGAAATTCCGTCGTAACATTGGAGTCGTATTCCAGGACTTCCGCTTGTTAAAGGACAGAAACGTATATGAAAACGTGGCATTTGCACAGAGGATCGTACAGGTGCCGAATCGTGAGATCAAAAAGAATGTACCTTCCATTCTTTCCATCGTTGGATTGGCCGGAAAATACAAAGCAAGGCCGAAGCAGCTCTCCGGTGGTGAGCAGCAGCGTGTAGCTGTGGCAAGAGCACTTGTCAATGAGCCGCCCATCTTACTTGCGGACGAGCCTACCGGTAATCTGGATCCGACCAACTCTTTGGAAATCATGAAACTCCTTGAGGAGATCAATGAGCGTGGCACCACGGTAGTTGTGGTAACGCATAACCGCGAGATCGTAAATGCCATGAAAAAACGCGTTATTGCAATGAACAAGGGTGTCATTGTCAGTGACGAGAAAGAAGGTACATACGTCGATGAGATTTAGTACGTTTATTTATACCATCAAACAGGGATTTGCCAATATCGTGAGAAATAAATGGTATTCCCTCGCATCCATCGCGACGATTTCCGCCTGCCTGTTTTTGTTCGGTATCTTCTATGCGGTTGTGATCAATTTCGAACATATCGTGGATGAGGCTCAAAGCGGTGTTGCGGTGACGGTGTTCTTTGACGAGGGACTCAGTGAAGAGCGTATCGCAGAGATCGGGGAATTGATCCGTGCCAGAAGCGAAGTGGATCATGCGGATTATATTTCCGCCGAGGAAGCATGGAACAGCTTCAAGGATGATTATCTTGGCGAGTATGCGGACGGCTTTACCGAAAACCCTCTGGCGGATTCTTCCAACTATCAGATCTATTTAAATAACGTCGGCATGCAGGCGGCGCTGGTTGAATATCTGGAAGGGTTGGACGGCGTGCGAGAGGTAAACAAATCCGAAGTCACGGCGAATGTATACGACAGTATCAATACGTTGGTTGGGTATGTGGCCCTGGGCATCATCCTCATTCTGCTTTTGGTTTCCGTCTTCCTGATCTCCAATACGGTAACCATCGGTATTTCCGTCAGAAAAGAAGAAATCAATATTATGAAATACATCGGTGCAACGGACTTCTTTGTTCGTACGCCTTTCGTGGTAGAGGGTATTTTGATCGGCGCGATCGGATCGCTCTTGCCGCTTGCCATTGTATATCTGATCTACAACAACGTGATCAGTTATGTGTTAAATCGTTTTACCGTGCTTTCGACTATTGTGTCGTTTTTGCCGGTGAATGAAATCTTTGCAACCCTCATCCCGGTTTCTTTGGCGATCGGTGTGGGTATCGGTTTTATCGGAAGTTTTATCACGGTTCGCAAACATATCCGTGTTTAGTGAACGTGTAAGGAGTCGTTATGAAAAAGAAAGAATTGCTTCGTTTGTTCAGTTTTCTTTTGGCACTGGGGATCGCATGTTCCTCCGTGCATGTTTTGCCTGCGCAGGTGTATGCGACAGAGACATCATCCGATGATGAAAAGTCGGAAAAAGAAAAAGAGAAAGAAGCAAAAGAACAAGCCAAGAAGGAAATGCAGGAAGCGGTGGATGCCGACAAAGAAAAACTCGATGCGGCAAAGCTGGAAAACAGCGAAAGCCGGGATGCACTTTCGAATATGGCAAAAGAAAAAGCAAACTTGGAGACCGCAAAGGATGAGCTTTCCGAAGCGGTTGTTGTCTTGGACGGACAGCTTGCCGACGTGCAGGATCAGTTGGATCAGCTGGAACTTTTGATCGCGCGTAAGCAGATGGAGATCATGAACTTGAAGACGGAGCTTGCAACGGCTCAGGATACAGCAGCAGAGCAGTATGATTCCATGAAGAAACGCATTAAGTTCATGTATGAAAAAGGCCAGACGTCTTATGTGAATGTTGTTTTCCAGGCAGGATCTTTGGTGGAAATGCTCAATAAGGCGGAATATGTGGAAAAGGTTTCGGCATATGACCGTAAGATGCTCGAAGAGTATCAGGAGAATGCAAAGACCATTGAGTTTTTGAAGATGCAGCTGGAAACAGAGGAAGAAGATCTGGAAAATGCGCAAAAAGATGCGGATGATACTTCGGAAGAGATGTCGGATCTGATCGTGCAAAAGGAAGATCAGATCGAAAAGTATGAAGGACAGATCACAAACAAGGAGGCAGCCATTGCTGAGTATGAAGCAATGATCGCCGAGCAGAATGCCATCATCGCCGCACTCGAAAATTCCATCCGTGAGGCAGAAGCGGAAATTCTCGCCATGGACGTGTCTGAAAATGATTTGGGAGACGGAACGCAGGAAAAACTGACATACGGCGGCGGCGGATTTGTCTGGCCGGCACCGAGTTATACGCGTATTTCGGATGACTATGGTTATCGTATCCATCCGACCCTTGGTGTAAAACAGTTCCACAACGGTGTGGATATGGCAGCACCCGGCGGAAGTCCGATCCTTGCGGCAGCAGACGGACAGGTGGTTGCTGCGGCTTATTCTTCCACGATGGGTAATTATGTCATGATCAATCACGGCAGTGGTGTGATCACGATCTACATGCATGCTTCCGCAGTATATGTTTCCAAGGGAAGCTATGTTTCCGCAGGACAGAAGATCGCTGCGGTAGGAACCACAGGGCGTTCGACAGGTAACCAC
>JAILOQ010000118.1 GCA_024690725.1 Lachnospiraceae bacterium | reverse complement strand
ATTATCCTGTGGGGCGTTCGTATCAATGAGTCGCCCGATGACGATGCGTTTTACAAGAGAACGAATGAGATGGCCCATGCGCTCGATCCGTCCAGACCGACGGGCGGTGTGCGCAACATCAAAAAGAGTCATCTTTACGAGGATGTTTATACCTATAATGACTTTGTCCATGACGGCAAGAAACACGGCGTGGATAAGAAGAGCCGGGTAACGAGCGATATGGACAAGCCTTATCTGGTGAGCGAATACAACGGCCATATGTTCCCGACCAAGGCATTTGACTGGGAAGAAAAGAGAGCCGAGCATGCCATGCGCCATGTCAGAGTTTTGGATGCGGTTGCCGCAGAGCGCGATATTTGTGGAAGTTTCGGCTGGTGCATGTTTGATTACAATACCCATAAGGATTTCGGAAGCGGCGACAGGATCTGTTATCACGGTGTAACGGATATGTTTCGTAATGCAAAGCTTGCCGCAGCTCCTTACGCAGCGGCAAGAAAAGAAATCTTTTTGGAGATATCTTCTTCGATGGATATCGGAGAGCATCCGGGCTGCAACAGAGGCGAGACCTATATCTTTACGAATGCGGATTCCGTGAAGATGTATAAAAACGATCGCTTTATCAAGGAATATTTTGCAAAGGATACGCCGTATAAGCATATGGTACACGGTCCGCTCGTCATTGATGACTACATCGGGGATGCGCTGGATGAAGAAGAGGATCTTTCGCCCGATACGAGAAAACTGTTAAAGGATGCATTTAATACCGTGGCACGTACGGGTGTTAGCAACATTCCGCCGTCCGTAGCCCTCACTGCAGCGCGTTGTGTGGCGTTACACGGCTTAAAACCGCAGCACGGCATTGATCTTTACACAAAGTACATCGGTGACTGGGGCGGCGAGAGTACGGTGTATAAATTCGAGGCATATAAGGACGGGAAACTCGTGAAAACCGTGATCAAGGAGCCAATGCATTCGCTTCATCTGAATGCCACGGCAGATCACACCCTGTTAAAAGAAGGTTCGACCTATGACTGTGCACTGATCCGTATCCGCATGGAGGATGAGAACGGCAATACCTTAAGCTTTTGCAACGATCCCATTCAGATCAAAGCAACCGGCGACATCGAACTGATCGGACCGGAGCTTGTGGCCTTACAGGGCGGCATGTACGGAGCATACGTTAAAACGATCGGAAAAGAAGGCGCAGGAACACTGACGATCTCGGCCGAGGGTGCAGAACCCGCCACGATCGCATTCATCACAAGGGAGGTATAAGGCTATGAATTTATCGGTAAAAGAAAAAGCTTCCTATGGTTTGGGAGCAGTCGGCAAAGACATGGTATACATGCTCTCAGCCAGTTATGTACTGTATTATTTCCAGGATGTGCTCGGTGTCAGCGCCATTGCCATGGGCATCATCTTATTGGTGGCACGTGTGTTTGATGCATTCAACGATCCCATCATGGGGATCATTGTGGCAAAGACACAGACGAAGTGGGGCAAGTTTCGTCCCTGGCTGATGATCGGTACCGTTACGAATGCGATCATCCTCTTTATCATGTTTGCGGCGCCTCCCGCACTTGACGGAAAAGGGCTGGTTGCCTATGCTGCCGTAACCTACATCCTTTGGGGGGTGACCTATACGATGATGGATATTCCCTATTGGTCCATGATCCCCGCGTTTACCCGGGGCGGAAAAGAAAGAGAAGGCCTTACGACGCTTGCAAGATCCTGTGCCGGTGTCGGCAGCGCACTCATCACCATCTTTACCATGATCGCCGTACATGCTTTGGGCGGTGCGGATGAGAGAGTGGGATTCCGCTGGTTTGCTCTGATCATCGCGATTCTTTTCATCGTATTCATTACGATCACCTGCTTAAATATCAAGGAAAAATCCACCGTTGACATGAAATCGCCGTCGGTTGGTGAAATGTTCAAGGCCCTGATCCAGAACGACCAGGCCATGGCGATCGTGATCGCGATCGTGCTTATCAACTGCGCGATCTACATTACCTCAAACCTCGTGATCTATTTCTTCAAATATGATTTCGGCGGAGCAAACTGGTATCAGAGCTACACCTATTTCAATATCTTCGGCGGTGCGATCCAGATCCTTTCCATGATGATCTTTTATCCGCTGCTTCGTAAGTTTAACTCGAACTTTCGGATCTTCTACATTTGTCTGGCGTCCGCGATCGTCGGATATGCCGTGCTTTTGCTCATTGCTTTTACGTCCATGACAAATGTATTCATTTTATTCATTCCTGCATTCTTTATCTTTGCCGCAAACGGCGTATTGCAGGTACTGACCACGGTGTTCCTTGCAAATACCGTAGATTACGGCGAATTGAAGAACAATCGCCGCGACGAATCCGTGATCTTCTCGATGCAGACCTTCGTGGTAAAGCTTGCGAGCGGTGTGGCTGCCTTTATCGCATCCATCTGCCTGCAGATCAATAAACTTTCCAATGAGGCCGTAACGGAAGCACAGCAGACCATGGACTTTTCCGAGGGTGTTTCCCAGGCTTCCCGCGTCGGTCTTCGCATGACCATGACGATCATCCCGATCGTCGGCTTGTTTATCGCGATCGTTTGGTTCGCAAAGAAGTATATCCTGACCGACGAAAAGTTGGAGGAGATATCCGGGAAGTTGAAGAATCGTTGATCCGATCTACCGAAAAGCGATCGAGAGAACAATCTCGAGAGCAATAAAGAAACTAAGTAAAAAACCGTGAGAATCCGAGAGGTACAGACTATGATACGTGTCATTGGGAAAACATTTATATTGGACACCGATAATACAAGTTATATCTTCCGCATCCTTCCGACCGGGCAGGCAGAACACCTTCATTACGGAGGTAAGGTCCGCCTGGAAAAAGAAAGCGATGCGGAGGTCCTTACGGAAAAGCATGTATTCGAGCCGGGCAATTCCATTGTCTACGATAAGGATCATAAGGAGTATTCCTTGGAGGATATGCGCTTGGAAATGTCTTCCTACGGGAAGGGCGATATCCGTGAACCCTTTGTGGAAGTGGTACATGCGGACGGGAACCGAAATTGCGATTTTATCTATGATTCCTAC
>JAILOQ010000101.1 GCA_024690725.1 Lachnospiraceae bacterium | reverse complement strand
GATGCGAAACGTCAACAATTACTGCATCGCCGTAAAAGAACAGGGGGATGATATTGTCTTTCTCAGAAAGATCATAAAAGGCGGCGCGGATAAGTCCTACGGTATTCAGGTGGCAAAACTGGCCGGTGTTCCGGATATGGTCATTGACCGCGCGAAAGAGATCGTAAGCCAGCTGACCGATAACGATATCATCGAAAAGGTACAGTCCATTGCGATCGAACAAAAAACGGAGCATAAGAAAGTGCAGCACTACGACGATGTGGATCTTACACAAATGTCTTTGTTTGACACCACGAGCGATGAGGATATCCTAAAAGAACTCGATGCGATCGACGTGTCAAACCTCACGCCGTTGGATGCATTAAATACCCTTTACAGACTACAGAATATGCACAAAAACAGATGGAGTTAAGCCATGATCATTCATTTACTGGATTCGGATACGATCGATAAGATCGCAGCGGGAGAGGTTGTGGAAAAACCCGCAAGTGTCGTCAAAGAACTTGTGGAAAACGCGATCGATGCGGGAAGCAACAAGATTTCCGTAGAGATCAAGGACGGCGGTATCTCGTTGATCCGTGTCACGGACAATGGCTGCGGGATTGCGGCCGATGATATTAAAAACGCATTTATGCGCCATGCCACGAGTAAGATCTTTAAGGTCGAGGATTTAAAAGACCATTACTGTCTGGGATTTCGTGGCGAGGCCTTGAGCAGTATCTCCGCCGTCGCACAGGTGGAACTGATCACCAAGCGGCCCGAGGATCTTATGGGAGTACGTGCGATCTGTAACGGCGGTATTTTAGAAAGCACGGAGCCTGTTGGCGCACCGGACGGCACCACGATCCTTGTCAGAAATCTGTTTTACAATACGCCGCCACGCAAGAAGTTCCTGCGTTCCGCGCAGACCGAAGCTTCTTACATCGCTGATCTTTTGCAGCATATCGCACTCAGTCATCCGGAGGTGTCTCTTAGCTATATCCAAAACGGACAGACGAGATTTTTTACTTCGGGAAACGACGATCTTCTGGAAGTGATCTACCGCATCTACGGAAAAGAAGTGAGTTCCCTCATGCTCCCCTTTGAACTGAAGGAGGAGCGCTACAGCATAAAAGGATTTATCGGGAAGAGTCAGATGTCTCGTTCCACCAGAAGCTACGAGGTCTTCTTTGTAAACGGACGTTATATCAAGAGCAAAGAACTTTCCGCCTCCGTGGAAGAAGGGTATAAGCGCTATCTCATGCAGCATAAATATCCCTTTGTCGTGTTACATCTTACGATGAACGGAGAGGATCTGGATGTCAATGTCCATCCGAGCAAACTCGAAGTCAAATTCACGGATCCGCTTGCCATGAGCAAACGCATCTGTGATGCAATTTCGGATGAACTGCACAAGGCTATGTTAATGCCCGATTACGGCGATGACGATCCCGAGAAAAGAAAAGAAGAATTAAAGGAGATCGCGTCCACAAAAGTCCCGGAACCGTTTGAGAAAAAGCGAAGCGAAAGCTTCGAACAAAATCTGAAATTTTCCGGCGGATTGTTAGCCTCCGCTAACTTAAAACCTGTTCATGCAGAAGAATCCGTTCCTTATCCGAAAGACGAAGATAGATCCGATGCAGTAAGCGATACACAAGAGACAACGGCTCGTACCGATGTTCCGGTGATCACCAAGGCCGAGCAGATGGATCTGTTTACGGATGCACTCTTAAATCCGCAGGAGAAAAGAGAAGCGGAATTCAAGATCGTGGGACAGCTCTTTGAAACCTACTGGGTCATGGAATTCGAAGACGATCTGTATTTCATCGATCAGCATGCGGCCGCGGAAAAAGTGAATTTTGAACGATGGATGGAAAAGCTCAGATGCAAAGAAAACTGCACGCAGAAATTGCTCCCTCCGATCGTTTTGACATTATCCAATCAGGAGATGAACGTTCTTTCCGAGTATGGGGAATACTTCAAAAAACTCGGCTTCGAATATGAAAGTTTCGGTGGCAATGAGATCACGCTGCGCGGTGTTCCCTTGGACCTTTACGGTTCGGATGAAAAGAATCTTTTTCTGACCGTTCTCGATGAACTGACACAGTCACCGATCCGTGCCAATCCGGATATCATCACGGATAAGCTCGCATCCATGAGCTGTAAGGCTGCGATCAAAGGAAACGAAAAGATTTCCTATGCGGAGATCCGGGAACTCTTAAAGACCTTATTTACCTTGGAAAACCCGTATCATTGCCCGCACGGCCGACCGACAATGTTTAAGATGACCAAGGAAGAGTTGGACAAAAAATTTAAGCGGATCGTCTGAATCGCCGACCGGAGTCATTTAAGAAAGGAACCTTATGGAAAAACCGAAGCTTATCATTTTGACCGGTCCTACGGCCGTCGGCAAATCCGATCTTTCCATCGCCTTGGCAAAGAAGGTGGACGGAGAGATCATCAGTGCGGATTCCGTACAGGTATACCGCGGGCTCGACATCGGTTCCGCCAAGATCCGCCCCGAAGAGATGCAGGGCGTAAAGCATTACCTGATCGATGTACTGGATCCGAAGGACGATTTTGATATCACGATCTTTCAGCGCATGGCAAAAGATGCGATGGCTGAAATCTATGCAAAAGGCAAGATCCCGATCCTTGTGGGCGGCACCGGGTTTTACATCCAGTCGATCGTCTATGACATTGATTTTAATGACGGAGCATCGGATGTTACATACCGAAAGGAATTGGAAGAGACGGCGAAAACAACGGACGGCATCCACGATCTTTACGAGCGCTTGCGCTCCGTCGATCCAAAGAGTGCGGAAGCGATCCATGAAAACAATGTGAAACGTGTGATCCGTGCCCTTGAGTTTTACCGTGCGACCGGCAAAAAGATCAGCGAACACAACGAAGCGGAACGAAAGAAAGGTTCACCGTATAACTTCGCATATTTCGTCTTAAACGATGATCGCACAAAGCTTTATGAGCGTATCGACCGCCGCGTGGACCTCATGGTAAAAGAAGGTCTGTTGGAAGAAGTTAAGCATCTGACAGAAAACGGAAGTGCGATCGGTGATACGGCCATGCAGGGACTCGGCTATAAAGAGATCGTCCGTTATCTGAACGGGGAATACGACCTGGACAGAGCGATCTATCTGATCAAACGGGAGACCAGACATTTTGCCAAACGTCAGATCACCTGGTTTAAACGAGAAAAAGATGTGCATTGGCTAAACAAACCCGATTTTGACTATGACGATGAAAAAATCCTGGATGAAATGATCCGCGTCCTGGAAGAGAAACACCTTCTTTGTCCGGGCGGGGAAGAATAAACGAAAGAAGATGCAACATGGAAAATACAAAAGAATTGTATGCGCAAATGGGCATAAACGAAACCGTTTATGCATGCGCCAAAAAAGCGGAAGAAGCATTAAAAGATAAATTTCTTAAGATCGACGAAGTTGCGGAATACAATCAGCTAAAGGTCGTAAAGGCCATGCAGGAATGCATGGTGGGAGAGGCCTGTCTGTTGGGAACGACCGGATACGGCTACAACGATATCGGACGCGAGACCTTGGAAAAGGTGTATGCGCATGTGTTTCATACGGAAGATGCGCTTGTCCGGCCGCAGATCACATGCGGCACGCATGCACTGGCTCTGGCGTTATCGGCAAATTTACGACCAGGCGATGAAGTTCTTTCTCCCGTAGGGAAACCGTATGATACCTTGGAAGAGGTGATCGGCATCCGTCCTTCGAAGGGAAGCCTTGCGGAATACGGCATTACCTATGCACAGGTCGATCTTTTGGATAACGATGCTTTTGATCATGAGGGCATTAAAAAGGCATTAAACGAAAAGACGAAGCTGGTAACGATCCAGCGTTCCAAAGGCTATGCAAACCGCCGTTCCTTTGGTGTTAAGCAGATCGGAGAGTTGATCTCCTTCATCAAATCGATCCGTCCGGATGTGATCTGCATGGTCGATAATTGCTACGGTGAATTTGTGGAGACCATTGAGCCTACGGATGTCGGAGCGGATCTTTGTGTCGGTTCCCTGATCAAAAACCCCGGCGGCGGCTTGGCCCCGATCGGCGGCTACATCGTCGGAAAAAAGGAATATGTGGAAAACTGCGCATATCGGCTGACATCTCCGGGACTCGGCAAGGAAGTGGGCGCGAGCCTCGGGATCTTAAGTCCGTTTTATCAGGGATTTTTCTTATCCCCGACCGTAGTGGCTTCCGCGTTAAAGAGCGCGATCTTTGCTTCCTACCTGCTTGACGGTCTTGGCTTTTCTGTTCTTCCGACACCTACGGAAGATCGCCACGACATCATTCAGGCCGTGACCTTCGGGACACCGGAAGGCGTGATCGCGTTTTGCAAAGGCATTCAGGCCGGCGCACCCGTGGACAGCTATGTAACGCCGGAACCCTGGGATATGCCCGGCTACGACAGTGATGTGATCATGGCGGCCGGCTGCTTTGTTTCCGGAAGCAGCATCGAGCTTTCCGCGGACGGACCGATGAAGGAGCCCTACAATGTATACTTTCAGGGTGGGCTGACCTATCCGCACGGCAAATTCGGCATTATGAAGGCTGTAAATCAATTGCTCGAGGATGGCGTTATCGGTATACAAGACCTGAAAAATATGATATAATTGCAATTTAGGATAAACGAATTGAGGAGATAATATGAAAAATAATTGGGCATGCTTTCTGATGATTTTGGCCGGTATCGTGATCGGTGGCTTTTTGGGGAGTCTTTTGCCGAATTCCTTCCTCAATTGGGGACAGAGCTTTGGCTTAAGCAGTCCCGTTGTCCTGGATCTGGGGATATTGGTATTAACCTTCGGATTGACGATCAAGATCACGATCGGTTCGATCATCGGCATGATCATCGCGATCGTCATATTCAAGTTTTTATAAACGCGATTCGTATGTTTCCGGATAGGAGGTTTTATGAAAGAACTACCTGTTTCGGAACGCCCTTATGAGCGGTTTTTAAAGGTTGGTCCCGCGTCTTTGTCGGACACGGAACTTTTGGCCGTTTTGATCCGCTCCGGTCAGAAAGATCATGACAGTCTGACCATTGCTCGAAACATCCTTTCTGTCGGAGGGGATATTTCCTGTCTTCACCGTTTGAGTATACGGGAGCTTTGTCGGATTCCCGGGATCGGTCAGGTGAAGGCGGTGCAGCTGAAGTGTGTTGGTGAACTTTCCAATCGGATGGTTCGCGTAACACGCAGGGAACGTCCGGTATTTTTAAGTGCCGCAGACGTTTTCGACCACTACGCCGAGGAGCTTCGCTACCTGGAAAAAGAACATTTTATGTGTGTCTATCTGGATAGTGCTTTGCAACTCCTGGGGGATACCTGCATCAGTATCGGTACGGTAAATTGTTCGTTAGCATCTTCCAGAGAGATCTTTCTGGAAGCTCTTACATATAAAGCAGTTCATCTTATGGTTTTACACAACCATCCGAGCGGGAACGTCACGCCCAGCCAATCCGACATACGATTAACCGAGAAACTGTTACGAGCCGGTGATCTTTTGGACATCACTCTGTTGGATCATATCATCTTCGGAGACGGTGCATATTTCAGTTTTAAAGAACACGGACTCGTTTTCAAAAAGAAAGATACAGATAAGGAGAAATCTTCATGAGCGCACCTGCCTATGGAATTGATTTGGGAACCAGCAACATCAAGATCTACGAAAGCGGAAAGGATCATATTTTTCTTGCGAAGAATATGATCGCCATCAAGAATAAAAACACATTGTTTGCATATGGTGACGAGGCCTATGAAATGTATGAAAAGGCACCGATGAACATCCATATCAGCTATCCTTTGACCAACGGTGTCATTGCGGATATCAATCATATGCAGACCCTGGTAAAATGCTTTATCGGCGATCTGACGCACGATAATATCCATCCCGCCGACTACTATATTTCTGTCCCGCATGACGTAACGGAAGTAGAACAGCGCGCATTTAACGACCTGATCAAAAACGCAGGCGTAAAAGCCAAGAAAGTCATGGTGGTTGAAAAAGCGATCGCAGACGGCCTCGGAATGGACATCGATGTAAAGAATTCCCAGGGTGTCTTGGTGGTGGACGTCGGATTCAATACTACGGAGATTTCCGTGCTCAGTCTCGGCGGAATCGTCAGCAGCCGTATGATCAAGGTCGGCGGTCTGAAGTTTGATGATGCGATCCGTGCGGCCATCCGTAAGGAATACAATCTGATGATCGGCGGAAAGAGTGCAGAGAAGATCAAAATGTCTCTGAGAAATCTGGAAGATCAGGGTGCTTCCGCGGTTGTATACGGCCTCGATCTGGTTTCCGGTCTTCCCGTGGAACGTGAGATCCCGACCGAACTGATCGATATCACATTAAAAGAATGCTTTGATTCCATTGTGGATCTTATCAAGGTCATTTTGGAGAGAACGCCTCCGGAGCTGGCTGCGGATATTTACCGCAAAGGCATGTATTTAACGGGCGGAGCCTGTCAGGTTGCCGGCCTCGACGAATTGATCGCCGACAGCACCGGTCTCAATGTGAATACCGCCGCAAATCCGATCGGAAGCGTTGCGCTCGGACTTGCACGTGTCATCAATGATGATAACTTTAAATCCGTTGCATATTCATTTGCCAATAAAGGGGAAGCTTAATGAAACAAAAGCGCCCACGTTTTACGTTACCAAGCAATTACATCTTGTTATTTTTGACGATCGTATCCGTTGTTCTTATGTTGGTCACCTTTACGACAGATCTGTTTAACGGCGTTTTGGCGGACGTATCCGGTCACGTGACCGTTCCGTTTCAGCGCGGTATCAGTGTAGCCGGAAGATATCTTTCGGAACGCACGGAGGATCTTGCGACCATCCGTTCTTTGCAGGAAGAAAACGATACGTTAAGAGAACAAGTGGATCAGCTTACGATCGAAAACAACACACTGATGCAGGAACGTTATGAGCTTAACAATCTGCGCAGTCTTTATCAACTGGATCAGGAATACTCCGAATACGATAAGATCGGAGCCCGTGTCATCGGAAAAGACGGCGGTAACTGGTTCAGTTCTTTTATTGTCGACAAAGGAGAAAATGACGGGATCGCCGTCAATATGAACGTGATCGCAGGTTCCGGTCTGGTCGGAACGGTCACCAAGGTCGGCGATAACTGGGCCAGAGTCACCTCGATCATCGACGATTCGAGCAATGTGTCCGGCATGATCCTCGCCACCGGTGACAACCTCATTGTTTCCGGCGACCTGGAACTGATGGACCGTAACAATATCCGTTTTGAAAAGCTCATTGATTCCGCAGACAAGGTAAAAGAAGGAGATAAGATCGTAACGAGTAACATCAGCGATATTTATTTTCCGGGCTTATTGATCGGATACATTACCAGTATCGATGCGGATTCCAACAACTTGACCCATTCCGGACGTCTGACGCCCGCCGTGGATTTCGAACACATGGATGAAGTATTGATCATCACGCAGTTAAAAGACGATTACGACGAATTTGAAGAATGAAAGAAAAGATCATCGGTGTTATCATCGTAATATTCAGTTTCATATGTCAGGTCACGATATGCAAATTCATTGCCTTAAATGATATCGGTCCCAATTTACTTGTGATCGTTGCCGCATCGTTCGGTTTTCTCTACGGCAAAAAACCGGGTATTATCGCAGGTTTCTTTATCGGATTGTTATTTGATGTGTTTTGCGGCAATATCCTGGGGTTTTATGCCTTGCTATTCATGTACATCGGCTTTTTCAACAGTTTTTTCAAACAATTGGTTTACAAAGACGAATTGCCCCTGCAATTGTTGCTGGTAGGCGTGAGCGACCTGTTCTACGGGATCATTGTATACCTGTTGTTGTTTTTGTTGCGCGGTAAATTCCACTTCGGCTATTACACGCTTCACATCATCCTGCCGGAAGTGATCTATACCGTAATATTGGAGATCATCGTTTTCTTCATCGGATCCTTGATCCGCAAGATCATTCCGGAAGAGACGGACAGGAGCGAAAAGAAAGAAATTGCTTAAAGATATCAAAGACGCTTTCATTAATTTCATAACGTCCCGTCTGTTCTTTTTGATGGTGATCATGATCGGTCTCGGCGTAGTTTTGATCTATCGTTTGTTTACACTGCAGATCATCGACGGTGAATCCTACTTAAATGAATTCACCTTAAAGATCCGAAAGGAGAGGAGCATTGCAAGCTCCCGCGGAAACATCTACGACAGAAACGGCAACCTCCTTGCATACAATGAGCTTGCTTATTCCGTTACCATCGAAGATGTATACGAATCCGGTTCCGGGAAAAACGCTGCCATCAACAAAACCCTCTATACCCTGATCCACATGATCGAAGAGAAGGGCGATGAGGTGGTCAGCGATTTTAATATCTATCTTGACGAAAACAACAATTATCAGTTTACGCTTTCCGGCACGTCGCTGCAGCGTTTTCTTGCAGATGTTTACGGCAAACAATACGTGGAAGATCTGACCTATGCACAATCTTCCTCGTCTCCGCAGGAAGTGATGGATTATCTCGCAGGGACAAAGAAATTTGCCGTCGGAGAATATGCGATCCCCGGCAACCGAAAGACTGCGTTTTTGGTCGGCGAAGGCTATACGAGACGCGAGGTTTTGCAGATCGTATGCATTCGTTATGCGATGAATCTGAACAGTTTCCAGAAGTACATTCCCACGACCGTTGCGACCAACGTTTCGGAAGAGACCGTTGCGATCGTCATGGAAAATGCGGCAAACCTCGATGGTGTTTCCATTGCGGAAGATACCGTCAGAAGATATGTGGACGGCGCTTATTTTTCCCATATCATCGGATATACGGGTAAGATTTCTTCCTCCGAACTTGAGAGCCTCTCACAGAATAACGATACCTATACGATGAATGATATCGTCGGAAAGAGCGGTATCGAAAACTATATGGAATCCTACTTACAGGGTACCAAGGGCTCAGAGATCGTATATGTAAATAACATGGGTAAAGTCATCGAAACCTCGGACCGTGTCGAACCGGTAGCCGGAAACGATGTATATCTTACGATCGACCGTGATCTGCAAAAGGCCGTATATAACCTGTTGGAGCAAAAGATCGCAGGTATTCTGGTTTCGAAAATTCAGAACATCAAGGAATATATACCGGAAGAGAATGCCTCCGCATCCAACATCGTGATCCCGATCGATGACGTATATTTTGCCCTGATCGACAACAGCGTGATCGATATCTCGCATTTTGGCGGCGACCAAGCCTCCGATACGGAAAAAGCGGCATATGATTCGTTTATCATAAAAGAAAATCAGGCCATGACGCAGCTGCGTACGCAGTTATATGACAATGCCTTGCCTTACAATCAGCTTGCCAAGGAATATCAGGAATACACATCGTATCTGAATACCTTTTTGACCGGACGCGGAGTCATCATGTCCTCTGCGGTCGATACCGAAGATGAAATCTATCAGGCCTATCGAACGGACGAAGTTTTGAGTTTCCGGGAATATCTGTATCACGCCATTGCCATGAACTGGATCGATATTTCCAAGTTAGAGCTTACCAGCGAGTATTCCGATTCGGACGCCGTATACGACGCTATTGTGACCTATATGTTTGAAGAACTCATGACGGATACCGCATTCCACAAATTGCTGTATAAGTACATGATCCATGAGAACTCGCTCACCGGAAAACAGATCTGTATGATCTTATACGATCAGGGAATCCTTTCGGGAACCATGGCGGAAAAAGCCACGCTTCAAAACGGAACGATCAGTCCTTATAATTTTATCATCAGTAAGATCAACAGTTTGGAGATCACACCGGCACAGCTTGCCTTGGATCCCTGCTCCGGTTCTGTTGTCATCACGAGTGTAAATACCGGAGAAGTACTGGCTTTGGTTTCCTATCCGGGTTACGACAATAACCGTATGAGCAATGCCGAGTATTATGCAAGGCTGAATGCAGATAAATCCCGACCGCTTTGGGATTATGCCACACAGCAGACTTCGGCGCCCGGTTCCACATTTAAGATGGTTACCGCAACGGCGGCACTTGAAGAGGGCGTTGTTACTGCAGGCGAGCAGATCAAGTGTGAAGGCGTATGGGAAACTCTGGGTTCTCCGGCTCCCCGTTGCTGGATCTATCCGAGCGCACACGGAAATCTGAATGTCGTGGGCGGCATCGAAAATTCCTGTAACTACTATTTTTACGAGCTCGGATATCGCTTAAGTATGGGTAGCGGTATTTACAATTCCGACAGTGGTCTGGAACGCATCAATAAATATGCGACCATGTTTGGACTGAACGATAAGAGCGGCGTGGAGATCACGGAAGAAGAACCGAAGCTTTCCGATACGGACTCCATTCGTTCCGCGATCGGACAGGGTACCAATAACTATACCACCGCAGGCCTTGCCCGTTATGTTACAACGGTCGCAAATTCGGGAACCTGCTATAACTTAAGTATTTTGGATAAAGTAACGGATTCCGGCGGGAATCTCATCGAAGATATGACACCGACCGTTAGAAACACGGTTTCTTTGCAACCGGATACATGGACTGCGATCCATGCGGGCATGCGTCGCGTTGTTATGAGCAAATCCTATTTTGAAAACCTGGGTGTGGATGTTGCCGGTAAGACCGGTACGGCACAGGAGAACAGAAACCGTCCGAACCATGCACTCTTTGTCAGCTACGCACCGTACAACAGTCCGCAGATCGCAGTTGCGACACGTATCGCTTTTGGTTATGCTTCCGATTTTGCCGCGCAGCTGACGGCGGATGTATACAAATACTACTTTGATCTTGAGGATGCGGAAACCTTGATCGACGGAACCGCAACCGATACCAATACCAACATTAGCGGAGGAGATTAAATGACGGAAAATGTCACACTCAAAAGTTATAAAAACGGACTTCGGGTAAAACTAAACCCCGATGTGCCTTTTGACCTTCTTTTAGCGCAGGTGTCCGACAAATTTACCAAAGCATCTTCTTTTTTCAAGAATGCAAGTGTAGCACTCTCATTTGAGGGAAGGCTGCTTACGGAAGAAGAGACCGATCAGCTTGTCGATATCATCAAAAAGTCCTGTAACCTTGACGTGTCCTGCATCGTCTGCTTAGACGACGAGTTGGAAGAGTATTATGCACAGCTTTTGACCAGACTCTCTGTCTCAGCGATCGAAATGGAAGGTTTGAGTTCTTTTCGCATCTGCGATCAGACGTTAAACGATGGAGATACCTTTCGCTCATCGGGAAACGTACTGGTGATCGGAGATGTCAATAAAGGGGCTGTTGTGACCGCAAACGGAGACGTTTATGTTTTAGGTACCGTTTACGGCTCCGTATTCGCAGGAATCGATAAGAACCGCGATCATCACATTTATGCCGGCGGCTTACAGGCCGAGATCATAAAAATTGCGGATCTGAAACTGGAAAAGAACAAGAATGCAAAATTCGGTCTGTTAAAGAAGCCGCGCCTTTATCACGTATATGCAGCGGATAACGAATTGATAACAGAAGCTGCCATTGAACATTAATATCCAACAATAAGGAACAAAAATCGTGTTAAAAAAGTACAGATTAAGAGATTACGGATTTATTTTAATAGCAATGCTCGCGGTCGTTACCACCATCGGTATCTTAGCGATCCGAAGCGCCAATTCCGAATACATGTCAAAGCAGCTCATAGGTGCACTCCTTGGTGTCTTTATCATGGTTGTGATATCTTTGTTTGATTATCATCTGTTTTTGAAACTGTATTGGCCGATCTATGCGGCAAACCTGGTTTTGCTCGCCATGGTGTATTTTTTCGGCGAAACGATCAACAATGCAAAGCGTTGGGTAACGATTGCGGGAATCCGTTTTCAGCCCTCCGAGGCGGCTAAAATTTTATTGATTTTATTCTTTGCACAGTTTATTATGAAACATAAGGAGAGATTTAATACACTGCCGACTCTTGCGGCCATCGTCTTGTTATTCTTACCTCCTTGGGTATTGGTCTACAAGCAGCCGGATTTATCCACGAGTATCATGTTAATCGTGGTTTTTTGCGTGTTACTTTTCGTGGGTGGTTTGAGTTATCGTATCATTTTAGGTACCTTGGCAGTGGTCATCCCACTGGCGATCATATTTTTGAATTTAGTCCTGCAGCCCGATCAGACGCTGATCAAGGACTACCAGCAGGGACGTATCATGGCCTGGTTGAATCCTTCGGAATATGAGAATGCGGAAGGATACCAGCAGACCAATTCCATGATCGCGATCGGAAGCGGACAGTTGACGGGCAAGGGCTTAAACAATAACGAGATCGCTTCCGTAAAGAACGGAAACTTTATTTCCGAGCCGCAAACAGACTTTATTTTTGCGATCATCGGAGAAGAACTTGGATTTATCGGCAGTACCACCGTGATCGTTTTGTTGTTTTTGATCTCAGGGTATTGCATTATGGTCGCCATGAAGGCACCTGACATAGAGGGAAAGCTGATCTGCACGGGAGTCGCATCGGTTGTGGGTTTTCAAAGCTTTTTCAATATAGCCGTAACAACCGGTTTAATGCCAAATACCGGTTTGCCTCTGCCATTCGTCAGTTACGGTCTGACCAGCTTGATCACGTTGTATGCAAGTATGGGCTTTGTGCTGAATGTCAGATTACAGGGGGTACGCAAATACACGTAAGGAGGGAGATGGTATTTCAAAATGAACATTGCATTGATCGCACATGATGCAAAAAAGAAGCTGATGCAGAATTTCTGTATCGCTTATCGGGGGATTTTAAGCAAAAACGATCTGTATGCCACGGGAACGACGGGCAGACTGATCGAAGAGGTTACAAATTTAAACATTCACAAGCTTTTGGCCGGTCATTTGGGCGGAACACAGCAGATCGGTGCACAGATCGAACACAATCAGATCGATCTTGTGATCTTTTTACGCGATCCGCTGAATCCGAAAACACACGAACCGGATGTGAATGATGTCGTAAAACTGTGTGATACGCACAACATTCCTTTGGCGACCAATCTCGCCAGTGCGGAATTATTGATCAAATCCTTAGACAGAGGAGATATGGAGTGGCGTGAAATGTACAAATAAACACGCGGTGATGTGGATCTTGCTGATCGCGGTTCTTTTCCTGCCCGGTTGCGGTGCGGATTCGACTTCGATGGCATATCAATTGGATACACCGGTTTCCGCTTTTGCCGTAACTCAAGTGGCGGACGGAAGCAAAGCCGGCGCCTTTGCCCGGGATTTGTGTGTCGGCACCGGCTCTTCTTTATCCGGGAACAGTATAAATGTATCCGACGCAGAAGCAGCCTTGCTCTGCGATATTTCCGATCGTGAAGTGCTATATCAGAAAAATGCATACCAACGAATGAATCCGGCAAGTCTTACCAAAGTCTTGACGGCTATTGTTGCGCTTAAACACGGAAATCCGGATGACCGTCTGACGGCATCCGAAAACGTAAAGATAGAAGAGAGCGGTGCGAGTCTTGCCGGGATCGAACCGGGAGATACCATGACGCTCGATCAGGCATTGCATGCGCTTTTGATCCCGTCCGGTAACGATGCCGCCGTAATGATCGCGGAGCATATTGCCGGAAGCGAAGAAGGCTTTCTTGCGATGATGAACGAAGAAGCGCATGAACTCGGTGCAACGGGATGTCATTTTATGAACCCTCACGGGCTTACCGCAGACGACCATTACGTTACCGCATATGATATGTATCTGATCTTTAACGAAGCGATCAAGTACGATGAATTCCTGCAGATCATTTCGCAGACCGAATATACAAGCATTTATCATGACAGTGCCGGGAATCCAAAGACCATGGAATTTAAGAACACGAATAACTTCCTAAACGGAAATCATGCGGTTCCCGACGGAGTGGTCGTGCTTGGCGGAAAGACCGGTACCACAAATGCCGCAGGAAGCTGTCTGGTACTGCTCAGCAAAGACTCAAGCGGAAACCCATATATTTCCGTGATCTTAAAATGTTCGCAACGTGATTATCTGTATGATGAAATGTATTCGCTGATCTCTACGATCAACGATCAGTAAAAGGAGAAATTCAGTGGCCAGGGACCCCGAAAACAATAAGATCATAAAACTGAATAAACGGTCCGGTTTCTTCGCAAATATGAATTTCGGGATTCTGATCTTCCTTTTTGTATTTATTTACATCGTTGTCGCTTTGGTGTCCTATTTTACCAAAGGACATATCCAATCCTATGAAGTTCGTTCCGGATCTCTGAGCCTGGACAATTCCTATTCCGGCATTGTCTTACGCGATGAGATCGTAGTCAGCGCCAATTCCGGCGGTTATATCAATTACTTTGCAAGAGAAGGCGAACATGTCGCAAACGGAGACCTGGTGTATTCCCTCGATCAGTCCGGTAATTTCTCGGATCTGTTAAACGATGATGCATCGGAAGTTCTTTTATCCGGAAACGATCTCGGAGAACTGCGCACGGACTTTGTGCAGTTTCAGAACAGTTACACGGATGCTTCTTTTTCCAAAGTATACGATTTCAGTTATGAAGTGGAAGGAACCATACTCAAGCTTTCCAATTACAACATGCTGAATTCTTTGAAGAGTTCCTCGATCAGCAGCGCCGTGACATTTTATAACTCCGCGCAGAGCGGTATCGTGCTTTACAACATCGATGGATTCGAGAATAAAACTCCGGGTGATATCACCCTCGACATGCTCGAAAAGAACAACTATAAAAAAGAACAGTTTGTAAACAACACCCTGATCGGTGCAAACGATCCGGTTTACAAGCAGGTGGACAGTGAAAAATGGTCCATGGTGATCGCGGTTCATAAGGATCAGATCGAATTCCTCCGGGAAAAAGACAACAATTATGTATGCGTTAAGTTTTTGAAAAATCAGAACACTTCCTGGGCCGGCGTTCATTTGCTCGGAACGGAAGATGATTATACCTTTGTGGAGCTTGATTTCAACAATTCCATGATCACATTCGCAAAAGACCGGTTCCTTGATGTTGAACTTGCCTTGAGCGATGAGACCGGTTTAAAGATCCCGAATTCCGCGATCGTGGAGAAGGAATTTTACCTGATCCCGAAGGATTATATGATCATCAGCGGTACGGAAGGAAACATCGTGCTCCGTCAAAGCTATGACGAGCAGGGAAATGCATATGCGGAATCCGTAAAAGTCGGGATCATATCCGAAAACGAAGAAGATTACTTTGTAAATACCGATGCCTTGCGCCCGGGAGATATGCTGATCATGCAGGATTCTTCCGAAACCTATCCGGTAAGCCGGATCGGCTCTTTGGTCGGCGTTTACAACATCAACAAAGGATTTGCGGACTTTAAGCAGATCACCATCTTAGAACAAAACGATGAGTATTCCATTGTCCGTTCCAATACACAATACGGTCTTACGGAATACGATCATATCGCGTTGGATGCAACAACGATCGGGGAAGATGACCTGATCTATGAATAAGGAGAATCATGTTAAAAGAAAATTATCAAGCGGTCTTTCGCAATATAACAAAAGCATGTGCAAACAAAGGCCGTAACACGGATGATGTGACACTCATCGCTGTCAGCAAAACAAAACCCGTGAGCGATCTTCAAGAAATCTACGACGCAGGCTGCAGGGATTTCGGCGAAAACAAAGTACAGGAGCTGTGTGACAAATACGAAGTCCTGCCCAAAGATATCCGTTGGCACATGATCGGCCATTTGCAGCGCAACAAGGTCAAATACATCGTGGATAAGGTCTGTCTGATCCACAGTGTGGATTCCGTCCGTTTGGCTCAGGAGATCAGCAAAGAAGCCGTAAAAAAACAGGTGGACGTGGATATCCTTCTGGAAGTCAATGTGGCTGAGGAAGAGAGTAAGTTCGGACTTACGGTTTCCGCGGTGGAAAACACGGTCCGTGAGATCGCAAAAATGCCCGGTGTTCACATAAAAGGTTTGATGACAATTGCACCATATGTAGATGATCCCGAAGAAAATCGTCAATATTTTGCACAATTACACCAATTATCTGTTGACATAAGTAGTAAAAACATAGATAATGTAAGTATGAATGTTCTGTCTATGGGGATGAGCGGTGATTACATGGTCGCAACCGAAGAGGGCGCAACACTTGTGAGAGTCGGTACCGGAATATTCGGACAAAGAAATTACAGTATTTAAGTATTGAAGGAGAAGAATCATGAGTGTAGTGGATTTTATCAATTCTCTCAGTTATTTCGGAGATGACGATGACGAAGAAGAATTCGAGGATGAATTCGATGAAGTCGTAGAGACTCCCAAAAAGAAGGCCGCAAAGGTAGATGATGATTTTACGGAAGCTAAGCCGAAGCCCTCAAGAGTTTCAAAGCCTAGTTCCCTTAATAAAACGAGAAAGGTGGGTTCAAACGGCATGGAAGTATGTGTGATCAAACCGACTTCGGTTGATGATTCAAGAGAGATTACGGATACCTTACTTGGAAATCGTACGGTTGTATTAAATCTCGAAGGTTTAGACGTTGATATCGCGCAGAGGATCATTGATTTTTCCTCCGGTTCCACGTATGCGATCGGTGGTAATCTGCAAAAGATCTCACATTATATCTTCATCTTGACACCGCCTTCCGTAGATGTTTCCGGTGATTTCAATGAACTCTTAGGCGGTTCCATCGATGTGGGCTCTGCCGATACCGGACTGTAAGACCAAAACATATATGACTGATAAGGTGTCCGTTGGACACCTTATTTTTTAGGAGAAAACCATGAGCAAACGATTACCAGTAAAGAAAGACGATGTATTTTGCTATGATATCGTCTTCGAACAGGATTTTTCCAATCTCGGCAAGGAGATTGCAAACGTATATGACGATATCAAAGATCGGAAATTCTGTATTGTCACCGACTCAAATGTGGGACCTTTGTATGAAAGCAAAGTACGTGACGCATTAAGTAACGCCGCCGGCGTTGATTGCTATACGTTTCCCGCGGGAGAAGAGAGTAAAAACCTTTCCGTCGTGCAATCCGTGTATGAATTCCTGATCAAAGAAAAGTACACACGGAAGGATGTCCTGATCGCCTTAGGCGGAGGTGTCGTCGGCGACCTGACCGGTTTTACCGCGGCTACCTATCTGCGCGGCATCGATTTTATCCAGGTTCCCACTTCGTTACTTTCCCAGGTGGACTCTTCGATCGGCGGAAAGACCGGCGTTGATTTTTCACAGTACAAAAACATGGTGGGTGCATTCCATATGCCACGCCTCGTTTATACCAACCTTTCCACCTTAAACGACCTTCCCGGGATCCAGTATTATGCCGGAATGGGAGAGGTGTTAAAGGCCGGATTGTTGAAGGATGCCAATTTTTATGCATGGACCATCAATCATCTTTACGAGATCCACGACAAAGACTTTGAAACTCTGGAAAAAATGGTATATGAATCCTGCCGGATCAAAAAAGAGATCGTGGAAAAGGATCCGTATGAAAAGGGCGACCGTGCATTGTTAAATCTCGGTCATACCCTGGGACATGCCATCGAAAAATACAAAAATTTCGAACTCTTACACGGCGAATGCGTTGCTCTCGGTACGGTCTGTGCCGCTTACATTTCATGGAAGCGCGGCATGATCACGGACGATGACTACTATGAAGTCCGTGACATGTTTGTTCCGTTTAACCTTCCGATCACGATCGATCGAATCGTACCGGAAGAGATTGTGGAACTCACCAAAAACGATAAGAAAATGTCCGATGGTCATGTAAAATTCATTCTTTTGGATAAGATCGGAAAAGCCGTTGTCGATCATACCGTTACAGAGCAGGAAATGCTCGATGCATTGAATGAGATCTATTTTTCGGAAGAGGATATGAAAGCATAATGACAGCAAAAAAGAAACGCATTTTATTATTTTTCTTTTCCTTGGTATTCATACTTGCATTGATCGCAATCGATCAGTTCACAAAGCATCTGGCCGTGTTGCATTTAATGGATCAAGACGCATACGTATTGATCCCGGGGGTCTTCGAACTGCGCTATCTTGAAAATCACGGTGCAGCCTTCGGCATGCTGCAAAACCGTCAGCTTTTGTTTGTTTTTATCGCAGCGCTGATGCTTGTCTTTGCCGTTTATTTTCTTTTCAAAGTTCCGATTGAAAAGAAATATACCATTCCCATCTTATTGGGACTTCTTATCGTAGCGGGCGGCATCGGCAATACGATCGATCGCATGCTTTATTCCTATGTCATTGATTTTCTGTATTTTCGTCTCATCGACTTTCCGATCTTCAATGTGGCGGATATGTATGTGACGGTCTCCACGATTTTATTGTTTTTCTATATTCTGTTCTTTATGAAGGACGATGATCTGACGTTTTTAAAGCTCAAGATTCGAAAGGATAACTGATGTCCGTATTTATTGCCACCGAAGAGGATGAAGGCGATCGGATCGACAAGGTGATCACACGCTATTTCGATGGTCTTTCCCGTTCCTATCTGCAAAAGTTAATAAAAGAAGAACGCGTCTTCGTGAACAATTCCGTTGTCAAAGCCAGTTTTACAGTCTCCGAGCGGGATATGATCTCCTGTGAGCTTCCGCCTTGTACGGAGCCCGAGATCTTAGCGGAAGACATCCCTTTGGATATCATCTACGAAGACGATGATCTTTTGATCGTCAACAAGCCGAAGGGCATGGTCGTACATCCCTCGCCCGGTCACTATACCGGTACACTCGTCAATGCGCTCATGTACCATTGCAAGGGACAGCTTTCCGGCATCAACGGCGTCTATCGGCCCGGTATCGTTCATCGCATCGATAAGGATACCACGGGCTCTTTGATCGTGTGCAAAAACGAAGCAAGCCATAATGCGATCGCCGCCCAGTTAAAAGAGCACAGCATTAACCGAAAGTATCGTGCGATCGTCTGCGGTGCCTTCCCCGACAAAGAAGGTACGATCGACGCCCCGATCGGCAGAGACGTAAAAGATCGTAAAAAAATGGCGGTAAACCGCACAAACGGCAAAAACGCCATAACGCATTACACGGTACTTGCCACCTTCGACAAATACTCGTATGTGGAATGTCGCTTAGAGACCGGCCGGACACATCAGATCCGCGTGCACATGACAAGCATCGGGCATCCGCTTTTGGGCGATACCATCTACGGAAACAGGCCGCATCCTTATAAGTTGCAGGGCCAGACGTTACATGCCATGACGATCGGTTTCATTCATCCGACGAGCGGAGAATACATGGAATTCGAAGCGCCGCTTCCCGCATATTTTTCCCATCTTTTGGACGTTCTTGGGAATTGATTTTTTCGTTAAATTTCGTATAATTTAAGTAAGAGATGCCGTTATTTTTTTCAGCATATAACCTTGTATTACGCCAAGCGTAGGAGGTGTTTTTATGAAGACAGTGATCACGATCGGAAGACAATTCGGCTCCGGAGGACACGAGATCGGAGAGCGACTTGCAAAAGAACTGAATATACCTTTTTATGACAAAGAACTGTTGACGAGAGCTGCGAAAGAGAGCGGTTTCTGCGAGGAGATCGTGCAGATGCATGACGAACGACCGACCAACAGTTTTTTATATAATCTCGTAATGGACACATATTCCTTCGGCTACAGTACGAACATGGTCGACATGCCGATCAGCCAGAAGGTATTTTTAGCACAATTTGACGCGATCCGAAAGATCGCGGACGAAGGCCCCTGTGTCATCGTCGGACGTTGTGCGGATTATGCCCTGGAAGAATACGAAAATGTGGTAAACATCTTTATCTGCGGCAACGAAGCGTGTAAATTAAAACGCATTACGGAAAAATACGACCTTTCCGAGACGAAAGCCAAAGATATGATGATCAAAAAAGACAGACAACGGCAAAGCTATTACAATTATTATTCCACCAAAAAATGGGGCCGTGCGGACAGCTACGATCTGACGATCAATTCATCCGTCCTCGGCATTGACGGAACCGTCGAGCTGATCAAAAACTTTGTTTCTCTGAAAGAATAGCGCATGTACCATCTACCGAATACCTTAAATCATATAAAAGTAGGTAATTTACATGAAAGAAATACGTGCGCTTTATTTTTCGCAAGACGGAGAGGAACTTGCCGCAAAGCTTAAGGAACACTTTTCCATTCGTTGCGACCGGTGCCAGGAGCATAAGCACATGCTCTATACATGGACCGACAAGCACTACGGAAAAGCAGATGCACTCGTCTATATCGGACCGATCGCAACCGGCGTGAAAGCCATTTCGAATGTGATGAAAAAACGCGGATCGAAGTCCTGTGTGATCGTCATTGATGATATGGGAAAGTTTGTGATCCCCATCTTGAACGGTTCCGACGGCGGTGCAAACGAACTTGCCAATACCATCGCCCATTATCTGGAAGCAACCCCTGTGATCACGCATCATGCCGGGGGGCAGCAAGGCTTTTCCATCGATACCTGGGCAAAGAAACAGCATCTGTCAATCTCCAATCCGGAATTATCCCGCTTTATATCGTCAAAACTGGCAGAGCGGAAGGAAATCTATATCTACAGTGATTATCCGATAAACGGTGCGATCCCGAAGTATATCCGGCTGATCACGCCGGAAGAAAAAGAGGATGCGCCGCATCCGGATGTTGTGATATCTTCGGATGCCGTGGATTATGAAAGGACTTTGGTTTTGGTGCCAAAGGTTTATGTACTTGGTGTGGGCGCCAAAAAAGAAGCTACCAGCCAGGCGATCTCCATCGCATTTTCCGCATTTTGCAGAAAACATAAACTAAATCCCACGGCGATCCATTCGATCGCTTCCAGCGACCTGACAAGCGGCGAGAGAGGGATATGGGATTTAAGCGGTAAACTCATGGTACCCTTAAAAACTTATTCGATCGATGAATTAAACTCCGTAGCCGGAACATTTCACAGTTCGAAGCTTGTCAAACAGCAAACCGGTACGGACAATATCTGTGAGAGAAGTGCCGTGCTCGCGAGCAAAGGTGAGCTCGTGATCGAAAAGACCATCTATGAAGGCATCGCATTTGCGCTTGCCAAAAAGAATATACAGATCTGTTGGTAATGATTCTTTACTTTTTTATTTACCTGCAAGAAAGGGAAGATGCTAATTTGCATCTTCCCTTAATTTTACGACATTTGCGGCTTGTCTGCGCCTTGCATCGGCCTGCGCGGCGTAGTGCTTACGGGTCGTATTGACGTCTTTATGCCCGAGCACATCAGCAACCAGGTAGATATCCCCGGTTTCCTGATAGAGCGTCGTACCATAGGTACTGCGCAGCTTATGCGGCGTGATCTTTTTCAAACTCGTCACACGTGAGGCATATTTCTTTACGAGATTTTCCACCGCACGCACCGTGATCCTGCGATTCTGCATCGATAGAAACAGCGCATTTTCGTGTCCGGTCTGCGGTATGATCTCATCGCGGATCATAAGATAATCCTGAAGGGCCGCCTCCACCTCGTCTCCAAAGTAAACAACCGCTTCATTTCCGCCCTTTCTGCGGATCTTGATCCCACCGTTGTCAAAATCCACATCGTTTAGATCCAGCCCCACACATTCGGAAACACGGATACCTGTTCCCAAAAGCAGCGTCAGTAACGCCAGATCCCGCTTTGCGGTCTTATTGTGATACCGCATTTCGTTCTTCGTGAGATGTTCGCCGTTTTCCACGGCATCCAAGAGTTCCGCCACTTCATTCGGATCTAAGCGGATGATCTCTTTTTCATGCAACTTCGGCGTGCGGATCAAAGATGCCGGGTTTTTCTCGATCAGTTCGGAAGAATAGTAGTACTGATAAAAGCTTCTGAGACTGGCCAATTTTCGGGCCTTTCCGCGCTCATCGTTCGTATATTCCTTGCCATCCTTCTTATAATAGGAAAGATACTCCAGGTATTCCTCAATATCTTCTTTGCCCAGTTGGTCAAGGATCCCCAGTTTATACTCCGTGATCGGGGTATTCGCCAAAGCGGCGTTATTCTCATGTAAAAATTCAAAGAATATGCGCAGATCCAGAGCATATCCAAGCTTTGTCCGTGCGGATATGTTATTGTCCGTCCCGCGAAAGAAGCTCTTGCAAAAGGGCGGGAGCGTCTTCATGACTTCCCTCAGCTTTTCCGTAAGTTCGATCTGCATTTGATCATGGTAGCTTCTGTCGCTCCCTGTGTTTGGTTTTGCCATGCGATCCCTTCGTTTCTCATACAAATTATGGATGTTATCCGAATGTATTATACCATATCTATACACGTTTTTTTACAAATGCAAAAAAATTTATGTTATAATTTCTTTTGCCGTAGCAGGGCTTTGACAAAAAAACGAAACGAAATATCCCTTGACAAGGGTATCTTCGAATGGTAATATATCAGAGTATGCCGCATAACTAGGTATAAGTATGCCCAGCATCACCAAAGTTAGCGAGTAAAGATATTAGGAGGTGCCTTATGTACGCAATTATTGCAACAGGTGGAAAGCAGTACCGTGTTTCCGAGGGCGATGTGATCCGTGTGGAAAAGCTCGACGCAGAAGAGAACGGAACTGTTACTTTTGACCGGGTTCTTGCAGTAGGCGATAAGACCTTAAAGGTTGGCTCTGATGTAGCAAACGCTTCCGTTACCGGTACGGTTGAAAAGCAGGGTAGAGCTAAGAAGGTTATCGTTTACAAGTATAAGCGCAAAAGCGGTTATCACAAGAAAAACGGTCATAGACAAGCATACACTCAGGTTAAAATTGACAAGATTAATGCTTAATTTGTGTGGGACGTGTTATGACATCCATTCATATTCTTTGCGATAAAGAGACGAACATCGTAAAAGGCTTCGAGATTTTCGATCATGCCGATTACGCGGATAAGGGCTATGACATTGTTTGTGCCGCAATTTCCGCCATATCGATCACGATCCAGAATGCGATCGAAAAGCAATGTGACGATGCTTTCTGTCAGGAAGCGGATCCGAAAAAGACTTCGATGAAATTCCTGATCAAAGAAACCCCTTCGCATGATGCAGCAGTTCTGTTGCAGGCGGCCGTAGAAGGCTTTCGGGGGATCGCGGAAGAATACAAAGAAAACGTAAGAATACTAATACAGGAGGTATAAGACCATGTTACAGATGAACCTTCAGTTCTTCGCCCATAAAAAGGGTGTTGGTTCTACTAAGAACGGTAGAGATTCTGAATCTAAGAGACTTGGCGCTAAGAGAGCAGACGGTCAGTTCGTTAAGGCCGGCAACATTCTCTTCAGACAGCGCGGTACGAAGATCCATCCCGGTGTGAATGTAGGTATCGGTGGTGATGATACATTATTCGCTCTGACCGATGGCGTATTAAGATTTGAGAGAAAGGGTAGAGACAAGAAGCAGGCTTCTGTTTATCCCGTAGAAGATTAATACAAATGAACGCAAAGGTCTCAAACGTATTGTTTGAGACCTTTCTTTTTGTGAACTTTTGTGAATTTCTGTGAATTTCTGTGAAACAGAGATTTCACATGTCTGATTCGACGTAAGTCGTGAAAGGTGGTTTGACATGAGCTTTGCGGATCGTGCCAAAATTTATGTGAGAAGCGGCAAGGGCGGAGACGGCCATGTTTCGTTTCGTCGCGAAAAATATGTACCCAACGGCGGTCCCGACGGTGGAGACGGTGGGGACGGCGGCAGTGTGATCTTTGTCGTGGACGAAGGCTTGAATACACTGACGGATTTTCGCCATATCCGGAAATACTGTGCCGAGAACGGCCAGGAAGGCGGAAAACGAAACTGCCGCGGTAAGAACGGAAATGACATCATCATCAAGGTTCCGGAAGGAACGGTGTTAAAAGAAGAAGAAACGGGCAGGATCGTAGCCGATATGTCCGGTGAGAATCGCAGGATCGTTCTTTTAACAGGCGGGAAAGGCGGAAACGGCAACCAGCATTATGCGACCAGTACGATGCAGGCTCCCAAGTATGCACAGCCCGGTCAGCCTTCTAAGGAGTTAAACCTTTTAATGGAATTAAAGGTGATCGCGGATGTCGGACTCGTGGGCTTTCCGAACGTCGGAAAATCGACGTTTTTAAGCCATGTATCAAATGCCAGACCAAAGATCGCGAATTATCACTTTACGACTCTGAATCCGCACTTGGGTGTTGTCGATGTAGAAGGCGGCGGTTTTGTGATCGCGGATATTCCGGGATTGATCGAAGGTGCTTCGGAAGGCGTCGGTCTGGGACATGATTTTTTGCGCCACATCGAGCGCTGTCGTGTTATCATACATATGGTGGACGTCGCAGGGACCGAGGGCAGAGATCCTTTGGAGGACATAGCCCTGATCAACAAGGAATTGTCCGCATATTCCGAAACCCTGGCCAAAAAACCGCAGATCATCGCAGCCAATAAGACGGATGCGATCTTTGATGACGGATCGGGCAATGACCCTGTAGCGAGATTACGGGCTGAATTTGAGCCGAAGGGCGTGAAGGTGTTCCCGATATCGGCCGTGAGCGGAAAGGGCTTACAGGAGCTCTTATTTGCCGTAAAAGAAATGCTTTCCGAGATCAACGAGGATCCGATCGTATTTGAAGCGGAATTCGATCCGGACGAAGAACAGATGTTCTCGGAAGATCCTTTTACCGTGGAATACAACGAGGAAGAGGACGAATATGTCGTGGAAGGCCCGCGCATCGAGAAAATGCTCGGCTATACGAATTTGGAGAGCGAAAAGGGCTTCTTGTTCTTCCAGAAGTTTATGAAGGAAAACGAGATCCTGGATCAATTGGAAGCACTTGGCATCAAAGAAGGCGATACCGTGCGCATGTACGGTTTGAAGTTTGATTACTACAAATAGAGGGTATTATGACATTAACGAGTAAACAAAGGGCATATTTAAAAGGCCTTGCAATGAATATCGAACCGATCTTTCAGATCGGAAAGAGCAATCTTACCACAGAGATCACGACGGCGATCGAAGAGAGCTTTAATACGAGAGAACTTATCAAGATCACGGTATTAAAGAACGCTTCCGACGATCCGAAGGCTATGGCCGAGACCATCGCAGAGCGCACAAAATCGACGGTCGTACAGGTGATCGGCAGAAAGATCGTTCTTTACAAAGAAAACAAGAAGCATAAAAAGATCGAATTACCGAAATAACATTTTAAAAGAAGGTATCTTATGGCAAAGATCGGCGTGATCGGCGGGACCTTTGATCCCATACACAACGGACATATGGCACTTGCGGAATGTGCAAAGAACGAGCTTTCCTTGGATCTTGTCTTGTTCATTCCGAATCATTCCCCCTGGATGAAAAAATACCGTAGCGTATCTTCCGCAAACAGCCGCCTCGGCATGGTGGAATCAGCGGTTTCTTCGCATCCTGACTTTCAAGTTTCTACGATCGAGATCGAAGCGGGCGGGGAATCCTATACGTATCAAACGCTTGAAAGTTTAAGAAAGACGTATCCTGCGGATGATTTTTATCTCATCCTGGGTTCCGATGCGATCTTACAGTTTTCACAGTGGAAACATCCGGAACGGATCATGGAGAGCGCCACACTTGTTACGGTCTGCCGCGGCGGATACGATGATGAAGCCTTTATGGATGCCGTAACATCATTGGAAGAGCAGTTTGGCAAAAAAATTGAACTGCTTTCCATGGAACCATTAGAGATTTCCTCCACGTACATTAGATCCCGCTGTTATCTGGATGAAGATAAGGTAGCGGCTCTTCTCCCGGAAGCGGTGTATTCGTACATTCGCGCGCACGGACTCTATCGGGCGGAGACCGATTTTAAGACAGATGATAAGATCTTTGAGAAGATCAAGGACCGGCTGAAAAAAGACCTTTCAGACAAACGATATACACACACCTTGGGCGTTGCCTATACCGCTTCCTGTCTCGCCATGGCGCATGGCGAGAGCAGATATACGGCATATCTTGCAGGGCTCTTACATGACTGCGCGAAATGTTTTTCCGTTGAAGAAAAACTCAAACTGGCCAAAAAGGCTGGCCTTACATTGAACGAGGCGCAAAAAGAAAATCCGGATCTGTTGCATGCCGAGATCGGCAGCTACGTGGCAAAAGAAACCTATGGCATCACCTCGGAAGAAGTGCTTGACGCCATTGCCTGCCACACCACCGGAAAGCCCGGTATGAACACCTTGGAACAGATCGTATTTATCGCAGACTATATCGAACCGAACCGAAAGATCTTGGAGGGACTTCCCGAGATCCGTTATACGGCCTTCCGCGATCTCGATAAGACCTGTGTCATGATCTTGGAGCATACCCTGGATTATTTAAAAGCCAAGGGGGCTTGCATCGATCGGACCACGGAAGAAACCTATCTCTATTACAAAAGAAAGGCAGAAACCTAAATGGATGAAAATGTAAAGAAAGCCGCACTTTCCGCGGTTTTGGCATTAGAAGATAAAAAAGGAGAGGATATCACGATCCTCGATATCAGTGAGATCTCAACGCTGGCGGATCTTTTTGTAATCTGCTCCGGAAATAACCGGTCCCAGGTGCAGGCCCTTTGCGACAATGTGGACGAAGCGCTCGGTAAGATCGGCATGAAAGGGCAAAAGACCGAAGGGTATGATACCGCAAACTGGGTACTGATGGATTACCGTGATATCGTGATCCATATTTTTGACAAGGAAAACCGCCTGTTCTACGATCTTGAGCGGATCTGGAGAGACGGAAAGCAACTGGGAAAAGAAGATCTGGCGTAAACCGTTCTTTTTTCGTGTATTTGACAAAAGGGGATGTTTATCATGAAAAAGAAGATCATCTGTTACTTATCGGCTTTGATCGTCGGGCTTTCTTTATGTGCCTGTCAAAACTCGCAGGAAGCCTCATCCGGCAATACCGTTACGGAAACGGTAGAAGAAACGACCGAGGAATCCGCGACCGATGAAGAAAGCGGAACGGGCGAAGATGTCGACACTTCC
>JAILOQ010000099.1 GCA_024690725.1 Lachnospiraceae bacterium | reverse complement strand
CAGTCGGATGAACTCAATGAGGCAGAGGCGCAACGCGCGGCGGAGAATGGGGAGAATCCGGATGATATGGAGACAACGGAAGTTTCTTATATCGATCAGGAGACAGGATATGCGGTGGATCCCAATACGGGTGAGTACTTGGATCCCGTTACATATGAACCGATCGATGACACATCCTCCGATCTGGGCGGTGTGGGTGCGATCGTAGATGACAGCGCGAACCCGCTCCTGGATGAAAACGGTGAGAGTTCGGAAAACGCAAGTACCATGAATTCGGATATTACAGGAGAAACTCCGTAACAGAGGAGGAAGTTAATATGCTTTTATATTTTGTCGTTCCGTTGATCGCTTCTTTTGCGGTATCGGCTGCAGTGGGACCGATCCTGATCCCTTATCTGCGTAAATTAAAGATCGGGCAGACCGTGCGCGAAGAGGGGCCTGAGAGCCACTTGAAAAAGAACGGTACTCCCACCATGGGCGGTATTCAGATTTTGCTCGCGTTTGCGGTTGTGGGGTTTTGCTTTGCCGGTGTTTGTCCGCGCGTACTCCCCGTGATCTTGCTTACGCTCTTATTTGGCCTGATCGGTTTTTTGGATGACTATATCAAAGTTGTGCTGAAACGTTCCCTGGGGCTTCGTGCATGGCAGAAGTTCGGACTTCAGATCATCGGTGCGGCGGTTTATATTTTCTATATCTATCATTCCGGACTTTGGGATCTGACCTGGCGTATTCCGTTTTCCGAGCAGACGTTGGACCTCGGGATCTGGAACATTCCGCTCTTGTTTATTCTGATCCTGGGAGCCGTGAACGGTACGAATTTTACCGACGGACTCGATGGACTGGCAAGTTCCGTGACGATCATTGTCTGCGTTTTTTATGTGGTGGCTTCGGCCCTGATACAGACGGAACATATGCCGGTGGTTGCGGCTATGATGGGTGCACTTTTCGGTTTTATGCTGTACAATCATTATCCCGCAAAGGTCTTTATGGGAGATACCGGTTCCTTAGCACTCGGAGGCTTTGTGGCGGCGTTATCGATCCAGATGCAGCTGGAACTGTTTTTGGTCATTGTCGGCTTTATCTATGTGGCTGAGGTCGGCAGTGTGATCTTACAGGTCGGTTATTTCAAACTGACACACGGAAAACGAATCTTTTTGATGGCGCCGATCCATCATCACTATGAGAAAAAGGGCATGCAGGAAACGAGTGTGGTTTTGATGTTTGCACTTGTGACGGCACTTCTCGTTGCGGTAGGGATCGTCGGATTGGTATATTAATGAATCTTAGAGGGTGAGAATTTTGGCTCGCAGAAGAAAGAGGAAAAAAACAAATTTCTTTGACACCATATTGTTGGCGGATGTCATGTTTTTGATCGTGTTCGGTTTGATCATGATCTATTCGTCGAGCGCATATTCGGTCGGTGTTGACGGAGATGCCTCTTACTTTTTGCGCCATCAGGTACTCGTAACGGTTCTGGGCGTTTTTGTCGTGGCTGTCATGATCCATGTGGATTATCATATTTGGCGATATGTAGCGATACCTTCTTTGTTCGTGAGTTTCGTTTTGATCCTTTTGGTGCTGACACCCATGGGTATGGAGGTAAACGGTGCGAGAAGATGGATCCATGTCAGTTCGCTTTCCATGCAGCCGGCGGAAGTGGTAAAGATATCGATCATTTTGTTTTGTGCTTTCATCCTCAATCAAAAGGGGTCTAAGATCTTATACCGTTGGAAAGGGTTTTTTAAGTTTATGATCGCGCCCACGGTGTTTGCGGGCATGTTATATGTGATCACGGATAATCTGAGTTCTGCGATCATTGTGTTCGGTATTGCGTGGCTTATGGCATTTGTGGCCGATAAGGATTATAAAAAGTATCTGGTCATGGTTGGCAGTGTTTTGGCCATTGGTGCGGCGGTCGTTTTGTATGCGGCATTGGGAGATCATTCCGGTTTCCGTCTTCGCCGTATTCAGGTATGGCTGGATCCCGCTTCCGATTCGCAGGGGACAGGGTATCAGACGCTGCAGGCTCTGTATGCCATCGGTTCCGGCGGAATAAGGGGGAAAGGACTGGGAAACAGTCTGCAAAAGATCGATAAGCTTCCGGAAGCGCAGAACGATATGATCTTTTCCATTGTCTGCGAGGAGCTCGGTCTGGTCGGAGCGATCATGGTGATCATAGCGTTTGTCGTGCTGATCTGGAGATGTATGATCATTGCGAGGAACGCAAAGGATTTCTTTGGATCCATGCTGGTCGTGGGTGTGCTTTCACATTTTGCGATCCAGGTTATCTTAAATATGGCGGTCGTTACGAATCTGATCCCGAATACGGGTATTTCCTTGCCGTTTATCAGTTACGGAGGTACATCGTCGCTATTCTTGATGATCGAGATCGGATTGGTGCTAAATGTGTCAAAACAGATTGTTGCGGATGATGAAGAAGTGTAGAAAACATGAAGTCGGATTATGAACAGTTCACATTGAAACAGAAGGTTTGGATCGTAACCGGGATCGCAGCCGCAGTGCTTGTGATCGCGGTAGTTATCGTTTTGTCCGGGTTTCATGTGGATGAAGTTGAGGTAAACGGAAATCATCATTACACGGAGCAGGAGATCAAGGACATGGTCTTAAAGGGCAATGTTTTGGATAATTCGCTCCTTTTGAATGTGAAGTACGCAAATAAGTCCATTGAGAATATTCCGTTTATTGAGCGGATGGATGTTGAGGTTTTGGGCCCGGGACAGATCCGTATCATGGTATACGAAAAGACACTGGCCGGTTGCGTTACGTATCTGGGAAAGTATTTTTATTTCGATCGCGAAGGGATCGTTGTTGAGACGTCGGATGAATTGACGGAAGGTGTGGCGGAGATCACGGGGCTTCATTACAATGCCGTTCGTCTTTACGAACCGCTTCCGGTGGGAGATGAATCCGTATTTGCGGAAATACTGAATCTGACACAGCTTCTGGAAAAGTATGAACTGGTGGCGGATAAGATTTATTTTAACGGGGAAATGGAAGTGACGCTCTATTTCGGAAACGCCAGAGTACTGCTGGGAGACAGCAGAAGTTTGGATGAGAAAGTGATGCAGTTATCGGCTATGATCGACAGTATCCGCGGCAAGAACGGAGAACTTAATATGACGCAGTTTAATGAGAGTACGACGAGCCTCACTTTTGAGCCCGATTAGGGAGTTTTTTTCAATTTTTTGTTGCCATTTTAATAAAATGAATATAGAATAGATTTATATGGAATTGTGAAGGAGGATGGACTCTTGCTGGAGATTAAGTCAAATGATAACGATTCCGCTGCCAAGATTATTGTAATCGGTGTAGGCGGTGGCGGAAACAACGCTGTGAATAGAATGATAGACGAAGGTATTACCGGAGTCAACTTCATCGGTGTGAATACCGATAAGCAGGCGCTTCAGTTGTGTCATGCGCCGAAACTGATCCAGATCGGCGAGCAGCTTACCAAGGGCTTGGGCGCAGGTGCAAGACCGGAGATCGGTGAGTTGGCTGCACAGGAGAGCATTACGGAGCTTTCCGATGCGATCCGCGGCGCAGATATGGTATTCGTTACCTGCGGTATGGGTGGCGGAACCGGTACAGGCGCGGCTCCCGTGGTTGCCCAGCTGGCAAAAGAAATGGATATCTTAACGGTTGCGGTCGTGACCAAGCCGTTTAAGTTTGAAGCACGTACCCGTATGAACAATGCGCTCGAGGGTATCGAGAGATTACGCGAGAACGTGGATACCATGATCGTCATTCCGAATGAGAAGCTTTTGGAGGTTATTGCTGACCGCCGTGTTTCTTTCCCGGATGCATTAAAGAAAGCAGACGAAGTATTACAGCAGGCAGTTCAGGGTATCACGGATCTGATCACGGTACCTGCCGATATCAACCTTGACTTTGCCGATGTGCAGACAGTTATGAAGGATAAGGGTGTTGCACATATCGGTATCGGTTACGGTAAGGGCGATGACAGAGCCAACGATGCTGTTAAGATGGCTGTCGGTTCTCCGCTTCTTGAGACTACGATCTCCGGTGCTACGGATGTGATCATCAATATCAGTGGTGAGGTAAGTCTTGCGGATGCTGCAGATGCAGTAAATTATGTTCAGGATATGGTTGGCGAAGATGTGAACATCATCTTTGGCGTTTTGTATAATGAGGCAATGGTGGATTCCTGTAGCGTAACCGTGATCGCAACCGGTATTGAACAGTCCATGACAAACGGTGAGCGTGTAATGAGCCGCATGGGAGGTTCTTACTTACAGAGCAGAAAGCCTTCTCCGAATCCGGTTGTAAAGCCTGTTACCAAGACGGTAAATCCGATCGGAGGTGTTGGTTCCGGAACGTCACCGATCCCTTCCGTGACACCGCTCAGACCTTCAGCAAAAGCGGAAGGCGGATTTGAGAAACCGGCACCGATCAAGAGTAATGTGAAAACAGAATCCTTGAATATACCGGCTTTCTTGCAGAAGAAATAAAAAGCGGATATTTGAATGGTAACCCCCGGTATTATGTGCCGGGGGTATTTTTCTAAAACATAATTTATGAGGGAATGTTGTGAAAAAGGCGGATTTAAGGACAATTGCACAGGATACGCTGAAAGTCATTGAAGACGGATATTACGTAAAGAACGGTCGTAAGATCGAACTGATCAATACGGATGCGGCGTATGATTTCGGCGGTGTCGAAGTCTATGATGAACGCAGATGCGCCGGCGTGATGAAGGAAGCTCCGGATTTCTTTGCCCAGAATTTCTGGGGGTTTATGAATTGCCGTTTCTTCTTGATGGATGCGGATTCTTTGGAGGCGGCGGCCGGAATGGAAGCACCGCTTGTTATGAATTTTGCGAATGCAGTGACACCGGGCGGTGGGTTTTTAAACGGTGCGCAGGCGCAGGAAGAGTGCCTGTGCCGAAATTCCACGCTTTATGCGTCCATTTCTTCCGGGCGCGCGGATGAGATGTATCATTATAATCGCGAACACCCGTCGGCAACGGGTTCCGATTATATGCTGCTCAGTCCCGAAGTGTGTGTGTTCCGGAAACCGACGCTGGAATACTTGGATGAGCCATATGAGGTGGCCGTGATGACGGTTCCGGCACCGAATCGCAACGGTCGTGCGGTCTTTACCCCGCAGCGGACCTTGGATATCGTGATGAAGGATCGTCTCAGAAAGTTTTTGACGATCGCCGCAAGAAACGGATACCGTTCGCTGGTATTGGGCGCCTGGGGCTGCGGAGCATTCGGCCATAATACCGATACGGTCGCGGGATATTTTTACGATCTGTTCTTTATCGAGGGATATCATAAGTATTTTGAGGAAATCGTATTTGCCATCTGGCGAGACGAAGAGAAGATGGCGGCATTCCGCAAGGTGTTCGGAAACAAACTCATCGATTATTCGTCCGGTGCGGACTTTACGATGCGTACGATAGCGGATGATTATCCCAATTTCTATGAAGCTATGAAGGCGATGCCTGCCTGTAATCATACCCGGTTTATCACGGGTGCGAATATCGGTTATACACAGGTGATCTTAAAAGACGGTATGCCGATCGAGGCGGAGCTTTGGAGACAGGATGAACTGGATCTGATGCTGGCGGTGATCATGCCACAAAAGAAGATCATCATCCCCAAGGTGGACGACTACGGAGAAGAAGAGGAAGAGGTCCTTAGAGACGGCGGACTGATCGGTGCGAGGAAAGAGTCGAAGCAACTCGGAAAAGGGATCCTGACGCTCGGTATGGACGTCAGAGACGTAGCCGTGAGCCAGGGTGAAAAGCAGATGATGATGCGGTATCTGGAATTCTCCGGTATCATCAAGTTCACAACGGCAAAAAAAGATATTGGGATGGTTTATTTAAAGGATCTGGAGGGAAACGATGTGGTACGCATTCATGTGATGCTAAAGCAGGACGGAGTGACGCTTGC
>JAILOQ010000092.1 GCA_024690725.1 Lachnospiraceae bacterium | reverse complement strand
ATTGCGAAGTGCAGGGGAGAAAAGAAACTTATCGATACTACGCTTTCCGAGATAAAGAAGGCAGGATACAAAGGCGGGAAATTGCGGATCTGTCATGTGGAAAACGATGCGCTCGCCCGTTCGATCACGGAAGGTCTTCGTTCCGCATTCGGTGATATCGACGTTATCTCGATCCCGGCAGCAGGCCTGTGCAGCTTTTATGCGGAGCGCTCCGGCATCATCATTGGCGTGGAATGCGGCTGAGTTGTTAAAACCGTAATTTTACACAGATTTTACATTAGATGTCCATAGATTTTACCCAAATCGTATAGGTTCATATTGAGAATATGAAATATGCGAAAGAGGAAAATCCATGGACATTTTTGATCTTTTGAATATGATCGGCGGGTTGGCACTTTTTTTGTTCGGTATGAACACGATGGGCGCCGGTTTATCCCGAATTGCCGGCGGTAAGCTGGAAGAGGTATTGGAAAAACTTACCTCCAAACGCATTCTTGCCGTATTGCTCGGAGCGGGCGTAACAGCCGTCATACAGTCATCATCGGCAACGACCGTTATGGTGGTCGGTTTTGTGAATTCCGGAATCATGAAACTGACACAGGTAGTCGGGATCATCATGGGAGCCAATGTTGGTACGACGGTTACTTCGTGGCTTTTATCATTGACCGGAATTGAAGGTGAATCAATCTGGATCCAATTGCTCAAACCGTCATCTTTTTCGCCGGTTCTTGCGGCAATCGGTATCATCCTGGTTTTGGGAAGCAAAGGCGTGTCAAAAAAGAAAGACCTTGGTGAGATCCTGTTGGGTTTTGCAATCCTGATGTTCGGCATGGAGACGATGAGTGCGTCTGTGTCCGGACTTGCAGACAACCCTTCTTTTACCCGTTGGATGACAGCTTTTAAAAATCCTCTCCTTGGCATGGCAGTCGGTGCGATTCTGACAGCGATCATTCAAAGTTCGTCGGCTTCCGTCGGCATTCTGCAGGCATTGTGTACAACAGGTGCGGTGCATTATACGGTCGCACTCCCCATTATCATGGGACAGAATATCGGTACATGTGTAACCTCCATCCTTTCATCCATCGGAGCAAGCAAGAATGCGCGGCGGGCAGCAATGATCCATCTGTATTTTAATCTCATCGGAACCGTGATATTTATGACGGTGTTTTATATTCTGAACGGCTTTTTGGAGTTTGCGTTTTTGGATACGGCTGCCACGACATCCGGGATCGCGGTGGTGCACAGCCTGTTTAATATCGGAGCCACAGTGCTTCTTTTCCCCTTCGCAGATAAGCTGGTGAGACTTGCCGAGATCACGATTCCGGATGCAAAGAAGGCCGTTCCCGAGATCGTGGCGGAGGATGTCTATATTGATGAACGATTTTTGGCAAGGCCGTCTTTCGCAATGGAACTGTGCCGCGGGAAGGCGCGGGAAATGGCGAAGTTGGTTGAGAGGGCGATGGCAATGGCGCTCGATGTGTTGGACGTTTATGACGAAGAAAAGGCCGACCGGGTCATACAACTGGAGTCGGTTGCGGATAAGTATGAAGATGTGCTGGGAACCTATCTGGTAAAGCTTTCAAGTGAAAACATGACGGCTGAGGACAGTCAGAGTATGTCGATCATTTTGCACAGCATCAGTGATTTTGAACGTATGTCGGATCATGCGATGGAGATCGTAAAGTCGGCAGAGGAGATCCATACGAAGGGGCTTTCCTTCACAAAGAAGGCGAAGCGCGAGGTGCAGACACTTTCACAGGCGGTGAGAGATATCTGTGATATGACCGTGGAAAGCTTCTGTACGGACGATATGGATAAGGTCATGCTGATCGAACCCCTGGAGGAAGTGGTGGATACGATATCGAAGCAGATCAAGGGGAATCATATCAAGCGCTTGCAAAAAGGAAAGTGTACCATCGAGATGGGATTCATCCTGCAGGACATTCTGGCAGGTCTCGAACGCGTATCGGATCATTGTTCCAATGTTGCGGTTGAGATGATAACCATATATGATAATGATTATAATACACATGAATATTATAAGAATTTTTCGAAGGAAGAGCAGGATAATTTCAACGAGGTGATCAGACAGCTGGCAGAAAAATACAGTCTCGATAAAGAAAATGCAAAGCAGGGAAAGGCAGAAGAAGGGAATAAGGAGTAAGTCATGGCACTGATCTATATTGTGGAAGATGATGTGAACATCAGAGAAATTGAGGAATTTGCACTGATGAATGCAAAACACAAGGTTTTGGGATTCGGTTGTGCAAAAGATTTTTATAAGAAAATGGATGAGATCCTCCCGGATCTGTGTCTGATCGACATTATGCTTCCGGATGAGAGCGGAAACGATATCGTAAAGAAACTCCGGAGAAGACCGGAGACGAAGAAGTTGCCGATCATCATGGTGACTGCAAAGACAACGGAACTGGATCTTGTAAAAGGGATCGAGGACGGGGCGGATGATTACATCAAAAAGCCGTTTTCCGTTATGGAACTGATCACGAGGGTGAAAGCGCTTTTACGTCGTGTTGAGAAAGAAGAGATCAAGGAATTGGTCTGCGACGATCTGACGATCAATAACGAAAAACATGAGGTAAAACTTGCGGATAAAACGATAGAATTGACATACAAAGAATACGAGCTGCTTTCTTTGTTTGTTTTAAACAAAGGTATCGTGCTAAAGCGGGATATCATCATGGATCAGGTTTGGGGCACCGAATACGAAGGGGAGTCCAGGACCATCGATATGCATGTAAAAACGCTTCGGCATAAGCTGGGGGATTATGGAAGCCGCATCAGAACCATTCGAAATGTGGGATATGTACTGGAATGAAAAGAAAGATAAATCTAAGACTTGTAGGGATCGCAATTTTGGCGATCCTTGCTACCGTGATCGGAATTACAATCATATATTACAGACTGTTTCAGGGGCAGGTAAGGTCGGATCTTGCAGTCAGCGCAAAACTGTTAAAGGACACGCATTATCTGGAATCCATCGATCCAAAAACGGACCGGATCGATCTGTCCACGGATCTTTCCGAATTGCGTGTTACCTGGATTTCCGAGGACGGAACCGTTCTTTATGACAATGACGTAACGACGGAAGAGCTGTCCAACCACCTGGATCGGCCGGAGATCAAAGATGCATTTGAGACCGGTACCGGGGAATCGGTACGTAAGTCCGATACCATGGGAAAGAACACGTTCTATTATGCGTTGCTTTTGGACAACGGGACGGTGCTTCGCGTATCGACGGACGCGGAAAGTATCTGGTCGGTTTTTTTGTCCGCGGCGCCGCTCATCGTTGTGATCATTTTGCTGATCACGGCGATCTGCGTCGGATTGTCCCGCATGTTGACGTCACAGTTGTTGAAGCCGATTGAAATGATGGCGGAAAACCTGGAGAATGCCGATTATGAATCACCGTACAAAGAACTGAATCCGTTTTCCGAAAAACTGCGGGCACAGCATACGGATATTCTGTCTGCGGTAAAAGCCAGACAGGATTTTACGGCGAATGTCTCCCACGAGTTAAAGACACCTCTCACTGCCATTTCCGGCTATGCCGAACTTTTGGAGAGCGGTATGGCCGGAGAGGAGCAGAAACAGCACTTTTATCATGAGATCGGTAAGAGTGCGGATCGTTTATTGGCGCTGATCAATGATATCATCCGTTTGTCCGAATTGGACCGGAAGGGACACACACCGCCTTTCTATGATGAGGATCTGTTCGATATCATAAAGGAATGTAAGGAAGAATTAACCGTAAATGCGAGGCAGCAGGACATTTCCATCACTTTTGATGGGGAACCGTGCCATGTGTACGGAAACAAGGATATGTTAAAAGAAATGGTGGAAAACCTGGCACAAAATGCGATCCGTTATAACAATCCCGGGGGCAGAGTGATCGTTTCGGCCAAAATGAAGGAAGGTGCCACGATGTTGATCGTCAGCGATAACGGAATCGGAATACCGCCTTCCGAACAACAGCGGATTTTTGAGCGTTTTTACAGGGTAGACAAAAGCCGGTCCAAAGAAACGGGCGGAACCGGCTTGGGGTTGGCGATCGTAAAGCATATCGTCGATCTTCATGATGCAAAACTCGATCTGGACAGTGCACCGAATGTCGGCACCACCGTGACGGTAACATTTTAAGCTTCCGTGTTTTTCTTTAACCATTTGCGATAGGTTAAGTCGATGCCGAAAGCACCGAGTGGTGCTGTAAGCAAGATCGCAACGACGCTGACGGTAAGGACCGTTTCGCCGCAGGCAAGTCCGAGCGCTAACGGAATACCGCCGATGGCAGCCTGTACGGTTGCTTTTGGGGTATAGGCGATCATGCAAAACAGCCGTTCTTTGCCCCGGATCTTTGTGCCGAGGGTACAGAAGAAAACGCCCAGCATACGGAAGAGCAAAACGAGAAG
>JAILOQ010000090.1 GCA_024690725.1 Lachnospiraceae bacterium | reverse complement strand
GGCCGGGGAGCAGACCAAAGGGCGTGGCAGACGCGGCAGAGACTGGTCGAGCCCTGCGGACGGAAACATCTATATGAGCCTCGGGTTAAAGCCTGAGATCCAACCGGATCTGGCACCGATGATGACGCTTATCGAGGCACTTGCGGTGGCGCAGGCGGTCAAAGAACAGTGCGCGCTCGATTGTAAGATCAAATGGCCCAACGATGTGGTCGTAAGCGGAAAAAAGATCTGCGGCATCCTGACGGAGATGAGTGCGGAGACGGGCTATATCCACTATGTGGTGATCGGAACCGGCATCAACGTAAACGAGACAACCTTTTCGGAGGAGATCAGAGATACGGCCACCAGCCTCAGACTGGAAACGGGTGAAGAGGTTATGCGGGCCCCGTTGATCGCAAAGAAGTGTGAATACTTTGAGCAATATTACAAGGGCTTTTTAAAAGACGGTGATCTCAGAGGTTTACAGGAAGACTATAATGCCATGATGGTCAATCGTGACAGACAGGTGAGAGTATTGGATCCGAAAGGTGAGTTTTCGGGAATCGCAACCGGCATCAATGAAAAGGGCGAATTGCTCGTAAAGAAAGAAGACGGCGAGACGGTGAACGTGTTTGCCGGAGAGGTCAGCGTGCGCGGCGTCTACGGATATGTTTAGGCGGATCACGGAACATGTCGGGAACTATAAAGAGGCATCTGCGCATAGGTGCAGGCGGATCGCGGAACATGTCGGGACTATAGAAAGAGATAGCAGGACAGTATATGGAAAAAGAAAACGGAATGAAGGACGAGGGAATGCTTGCAGACGGTCGGATCGTGCTCTGCGCTTCGAACGATTACAGCATGAAGTATTACTTCAACAAGAAGTTTGATCCTCTGCCGGAGTCGATCAAAGAAGAACTTCATATGATCAGCGTGCTCTATGCAAAGGATGTCGGCGGTATTTTTGAGATCGTATTCGAAGAAGACGGTGAGGTTTCGTTGATCGCAAGGTCTGCGGAAGAGGATGTGCGATACGATGAAGTTAGCGCATGCTTACTGATCGGGGAGATCCGAAGAAACCGTGCGGAGCTTTTGGATTCGTTGCAGATTTATTACCGTGCGTTTATTCTCGGTGAGGATGTGGCGGACCTTTTGGACGAAGAAAGCCAAGGATAACCGGGAGAGATATAGATAAGGACAGAAAGAAAAAAGGGAATGCGCTAAGGCCGTTCCGTGAGAGGAGAAGAACATGATCTTAGTAATTGATGTGGGTAATACCAATGTGACCTTCGGTGTATACGATAAAGAGGAGTTGGTATCCACCTTTCGTTTAACGACGAGAAAGACGCAGACATCCGATGAATTCGGTTTGATGATCCGCGAGCTTCTCACATTGAATCACGTTGAGATCGGAAATATCAAGGGAGCCATCATCTGTTCCGTTGTTCCGAATGTAATGCATGCCCTGATCAACGCAACGACAAAATACATTCATTGCAAGCCGATCATCATCGGCCCCGGGACAAAGACCGGGATCCGTTTGGGCAATAAGAATCCCGCCGAGATCGGTGCGGACCGTATCGTTGATATCGTTGCGGGATATGAGAAGTACGGCGGGCCGCTTCTGGTCCTGGATTTCGGAACCGCGACCACATACGATCTGGTGACCGAGGAAGGTGAATTTAGCGTCGGTATTACCGCACCGGGCATTCGCATCAGCGCGAAGGCTCTTTGGGAGGATACCGCAAAGCTTCCGGAGATCGAGATCAAAAAGCCCGATTCCATTTTAGCGGGCGATACGATCAGTTCCATGCAGGCAGGTCTTGTTTACGGGCAGATCGGGCAGACCGAATATATCATCGATCAGGTAAAGAAAGAAAGCGGGTACAACAATTTGCGCGTTGTTGCAACGGGCGGCTTGGGACGTATCATTTCCGAAAATACCGACAAGATCGAAGTCTACGATCCGACCTTGACCTTGGAAGGCCTCAGGATCCTTTACGAAAAAAATGCAAAGAGAAATTAAACGGAAAGCGCTATGAAATCATTACAGATCGGCGGATGCACATATTCCACGCCGGTGATCTTAGCACCTATGGCAGGCGTATGCGACCTGCCTTTTCGTTTGCTGGTAAGACGAAAGGGTGCGGGACTCATCTGCATGGAGATGGTAAGTGCGAAAGCCATCCATTTTAACAACAAAAACACAAAAGATCTTTTGGCGATCGAGCCGGAGGAAGTACCGGTGTCGTTGCAGCTGTTCGGGCATGAACCCGAGATCATGGCAGAGACTGCCGCGAGGATCGAGGAGTTGTCAAACGATATCGTGGATATCAATATGGGCTGCCCCGTGCCGAAGATCGTGAATAACGGGGAAGGCTCGGCTCTTATGAAAGATCCGGTTTTGGCCGGGAAGATCATCGAAGCCACGGTGAAGGCAACGACAAAGCCGGTTACGGTGAAGATCCGCAAGGGCTTTAACGATGCTTCGGTGAATGCGCCGGAGCTGGCGCATGTGGCTCAGGAGAGCGGTGCGGCCGCCGTTGCGGTGCACGGCAGGACCAGAGAGCAGTACTATGCCGGTACGGCAGACTGGGATGTGATCCGCCTGGTCAAAGAAGCCGTATCGATCCCCGTGATCGGTAACGGCGATGTGACGGACGGACCTTCCGCAAAGCGGATGATGGATGAGACCGGGTGCGACGGTGTGATGATCGGTCGTGCAGCACAGGGAAATCCATGGATCATCGCAAAGATCACCGAATACCTAAAGGCTTGCGACGACCCTTCTTTTTCCGGGAAGGAGGAAGTGAAAAACACACCTTCTTTGACCGGGCAGGGAGTTTCAATGGAGGAATGGAAGGCTACGGTTTTGGAGCACATGGCGCTGATGGAAGCGTTTAAGGGTGAATATATTGCGGTGCGGGAGATGCGCAAACACATCTGTTGGTATACGGCCGGGATGAAAGGAGCATCGGGGCTTCGCAAGAAGGTGAACGAAACCGAGAAAATGCAAGAACTGCGCGATATGGTAAATGCGCTTTAGACCGCGGTTTTCTTGACATGACTTTTGTATATAGGTTATAATATCTAGGCTAATTGGGTGGGTGCGTTTTTAAACGTTCCGTGAAAGTATGTTAAGAAAGAAGGAAATCTCATGGCAGAAGTGAAGAAAAATATCTTGACCTATGAGGGTCTCAAGAAGTATGAGGACGAGTTACACGAATTAAAGGTGGTAAAGCGTCAGGAAGTTGCGCAGAAGATCAAGGAAGCGAGAGAACAGGGTGACCTTTCCGAGAACGCTGAGTACGATGCAGCGAAGGACGAACAGCGTGACATTGAGGCTCGTATCGAAGAGATCGAAAAGATCTTAAAGAATGCTGAGGTCTATGATGAAGAAGAGGCAGACCTTGACAAGGTTAGCATCGGCTGCCGTGTTACGATCAAGGATATGGAATTGAAGCAGGAGCTTACATATAAGATCGTCGGAAGTACCGAGGCGAACAGCTTAAAGGGTAAGATCTCCAACGAGTCACCCGTAGGTGCCGCACTGATCGGTTCCAAGGCCGGTGATACGATCAAGGTGGAAACGCATGCAGGTACCTTTAAGTATAAGGTCATCGAGATCACGCGTGACGGCGCTCCGGCTCCGGAGAAGAAGCCGGCAAAGAAGACTGCCAAGAAGACAAAGAAGGCAGAGTAAATACAGAGAGAAATTAACGGAGTTAAGGAAATGGCAGAGCAAACACAGGATATTAATCAGCTCTTAAAGGTTCGCAGAGAGAAGCTTGCGGAATTACAGGCTTCCGGAAACGATCCTTATCAGATTACAAAATATGACGTCACCTGTCATACGGCTGACGCAAGAGCAGAGTATGAGGAAAAAGAACAGGCAGCGGGCGAGATCGAGGAAGGTGCGGATCTGGGGATCCATGTCAGCATCGCGGGACGTCTGATGTCGAAGCGTGTTATGGGTAAGGCGAGCTTTGGTAACGTGCAGGATCTGAAGGGAAATATTCAGATCTATGTAACGAGAGACGAGCTTGGAGAAGACAGTTATAAGCTTTTCAAGCGCATGGATATCGGAGATATCGTGGGCATCAAGGGTTATGTGTTCCGTACCAAGATGGGCGAGATTTCCGTGCATTGTAAAGAAGTGACCTTGCTTTCCAAGAGTTTGCAGATCCTGCCGGAAAAATACCACGGACTTACCAACGTAGATATGCGGTATCGGCAGAGATATGTGGATCTTATCATGAATCCGGATGTAAAGGATACGTTTGTAAAGCGTTCCAAGATCATCAGCACGATCCGTAAATATTTGGATTCCCAGGGCTTTATGGAAGTCGAGACACCGATGCTTGTGGCAAACGCAGGCGGTGCTGCGGCGAGACCGTTCGAGACACATTTCAATGCGCTCGATGAGGATTTAAAGCTTCGTATTTCCTTGGAATTGTATCTGAAGAGATTGATCGTCGGTGGTATGGAGCGAGTATACGAGATCGGTCGTGTGTTCCGTAACGAGGGACTTGATACCAGACACAATCCGGAGTTTACTCTGATGGAGTTATATCAGGCCTATACCGATTACAACGGTATGATGGATCTGACAGAGAATCTTTATCGTTATGTGGCGCAGGAAGTGCTCGGAATGACGAAGATCACATACAACGGCATTGAGATGGATCTCGGCAAGCCGTTTGAAAGACTTACCATGGTGGATGCCGTTAAGAAATATGCGGGCATCGACTGGAATGAAGTAAAAGACTTAGAGCAGGCAAAGGCACTTGCGGATGAGCATCATCTGGAGTATGAGCCGCATCATAAGAAGGGCAATATCCTGAATCTCTTCTTTGAGGCATATGTGGAGGATAAGCTGCTGCAGCCGACCTTCATCATGGATCATCCGATCGAGATCAGTCCTTTGACAAAGAAGAAACCGGACAACCCGGAATACGTAGAGCGTTTCGAGATGTTCATGAACGGCTGGGAGATGTGCAATGCATATTCCGAGCTGAACGATCCGATCGATCAGCGTGAGCGTTTTGCACAGCAGGATGCCAATGCGGCAGCAGGTGATGATGAAGCGGAGCATACGGACGAGGATTTCTTAAATGCATTGGAGATCGGTATGCCGCCGACAGGTGGTATCGGTTACGGAATCGACCGATTGGTAATGCTTATGACGGACAGCCCGGCTATTCGCGATGTTTTATTGTTCCCGACCTTGAAGTCAACAAGCAAGTAAACCCCAGTAAAATCAAGGGTTTCAAGTGGTAAAAGGAACTTAGGTACCACAAAAGTGCCACAATAGTTCCAATTGTAGATGCAGAACAGTACATGATAATGCATTTACTCCT
>JAILOQ010000074.1 GCA_024690725.1 Lachnospiraceae bacterium | reverse complement strand
AAGGACGGAAAGGTGATCCGCAAGGAACGCTATTCCGGCAGTATGACCAGAAGCTTCTATGTGGGAGATGTCTTAAAACAGGAAGATATCAAGGCGCGTTTTGAGGACGGTGTCTTACGTTTGACGGTTCCGAAGAAGGATCCCGCAAAGGAGGTTCCGGAGAATAAATATATCGCCATCGAAGGATAATGAGCGGTGGTGCGAAAGCGTAACCTATGGTATAATTAGTGCCGGGCAGTTTTACTGTCCGGCATTTTTTATGACGTTGGATTCAGGGGCATCAGCGGCGTATTATACGCAGAGGGGAGAAAGACATGTCGGATGAACGCAGATCCTATTTGGCAGATTCGGTTTTAAAGTGGGTGTGGATCGGAACCATTATCATTTCGCTGGTTTTAGGCATTATCATTACCTGGAAGCTGGTTTCAAATTATTATCAGAAGCATCCGGTAGAGGTGCAAGTGGAAACGGAGGAAGTTGTTCCCGAGATCATCGAGGAAGAGAAAAAGATTTCGCATCAGACCGTAGAGAGTGGCATTCAGGGCATGGGAGAGCTTGTGACTGCGGAATATCATTTCACGCATGTGGAGCAATTTGATAAGACAAAGAAATGGGGAGAATGGGAGATTCCGCTGACCGAAAGTGGATTTGTCTACAGTTTTGACGGGAAGATCAAGGCCGGTGTTGACTTTAATGAGATCGAACTTGAAGTGAACGAAGAGGATGAGATCGTGACCGTAACAATACCGGAAGCAAAGATCATCAGTTCCGAAATAGATAACGACAGCTTTCATCTTTATGACGAAAAGCAAAGTCCTTTTAATCCTGTCAGCATTGAGGATGGTGTAAAAAGCATTGATGGAATGCAAAAATACGAAGAGCAAAAGGCACTTGGTGACGGGTTGTTGGATCAGGCACAGGAGAATGCGGAAAGCATGGTGGAGGGCTTTTTGGAAAACGCCTATGAGGGTACGGATTATGATGTTGAGATCGTAAATACGGCGGAAGAAAAGGAAAATTGATTCATGCAGAAAGAATATGGCATTTTATTTGATCTTGACGGAACACTTTGGGATTCTGCCGAGGGCGTGGTGGATTCCTGGAATGAACGCCTTGCGCAGCTCGGTGAGCCGGAGCGCGTGACCTTGGAGATGATACAAAAGGTCATGGGTATGACCATGGAGCAGATCGCATTTGTGATCTTCGGTGAGGAAGATAAGGATCGTGCACTTCGCCTGTTAAAAGAATGTACGGATCATGAAAATGAGTATTTATCGGCCCATGGTGGCGTGCTTTACCCGAAGGTGGAGGAAACCTTAAGAAAACTGCACGAGACATATTTTCTCGCCGTTGTCAGCAACTGTCAGCTGGGATATATCGAAGCGTTTCTTTCCTATCATAAGCTGGGTGAGTATTTTGACGATACCGAAAGCTATGGCAATACCGGAAAGGATAAGGATGTAAATATCCGTCTGGTCACGGAACGAAACAACTTAAAGAAAGCTGTTTACGTGGGTGACATCATGGGTGATTATAAGTCTACGATGAAGGCGGGACTTCCGTTTCTTCATGCCGCCTACGGCTTTGGAGAGGTACCGGAGGGAACACCGTTCGTAAATGAGTTTTGTGAATTACCGGATGCGGTCAAGGCCGTATTTGACGAACAATAACGTAAAAAGCGCCGTGGCGCAAGGAGGAGCGTATGGGAGGAACACTTGGATTTATCGGAATGGGCAATATGGCACAGGCGTTGTGCGGCGGATTTGTTGAATCCGGCGCATTAAAGAAAGAACAGACTTTTGCCTATGCACCGAATCAGGAAAAGTTGGAGAAGAATGCGGAAGTATACGGCTTTACGCCGGTTTCTTCCTTAGCGGAGCTTGCAAGTAAGGCAGATGTGCTCATCATGGCATGTAAGCCCTATCAGATCGAAGATGTTTTGAAAGAGCTGGGCGATGCGATCTGTGGAAAGGCATTGGTTTCCATAGCCGCAGGCTGGCCGTTTGACAAGTATGATGCGATCTTAAAAGGAAAGGCACGAGTGCAGTTTGTCATGCCCAATACGCCGGCCATGGTTGCCGAAGGTGTACTTTTGTTTGAAGAGAAGAATTCTCTGACCGAGGAAGAACGTGCGGAAGTGATGGAGTTGTTTGCTGCCGTGGGCCTCGTTGAGGTTTTGCCGTCACATTTGATGGGGATCGGCGGAACGGTGACCGGATGTGCGCCTGCTTTTGTGGATATGATGATCGAAGCCTATGCGGATGCCGCAGTAAAGTATGGTATGCCCCGGCAAACGGCATATCGTTTGATCTCTCAGATGGTGTTGGGATCCGCAAAGTTAGTGTCGGAAACGGGAGAACATCCCGGTGTGTTAAAAGATAACGTTTGTTCTCCTGCGGGAACCACCATTGTCGGTGTCGCCGCATTGGAGGAGAACGGGTTCAGAAATGCCTGCATCAAGTCTGTGGATGCGGTTATGAACAAAAGATAAGATAAAATAACAAATGATTTATGTGTTTAACATCCCAAGGAATTGTTTGGTACGCTCTTCCTTGGGATTTTCAAATACTTCCGTGGGAGTACCGTGTTCCAAAACAATACCGTCGTTCATAAAGATGACCTGATCGGATACATCCTTCGCAAAACTCATTTCATGTGTGACGATGATCATCGTCATTTTCTGTTCCGCAAGAGACTTAATTACCTTTAATACTTCGCCGGTGAGCTCCGGATCCAAAGCGGAAGTGGGCTCGTCGAAGCAAAGGATGTCCGGCTTTAAGGCAAGAGCACGTGCGATAGCGACACGCTGGCACTGACCGCCCGATAACTGGTGCGGATAATTGCCGATGCGATCCGAAAGTCCCATCATGTCCAGATACTTTAAGGCATCTTCTTCGATAGAGGCTAAGATCTCTTTTTTATGGCTCTTATAGTCTTTTTCTTTTGCCGCGCTAAGCTTCGGTGCGAGCATGACGTTTTCCAATGCCGTATACTGCGGAAACAGGTTGAAGGACTGGAAGACCAGACCGAAATGGCGCAGATTCCGGCGCATAACGGCTTCCTTGCGATAGGAAGGGTCGGTTGCATCAAAGATCAGTTCTCCGTTTACCTTGATCGTTCCCTGATCGGCATGCTCCAAAAAATTCAGGCAGCGAAGCAACGTGGTCTTTCCACTGCCGGACGAACCGATAATGGACAGGACCTGACTCTTTTCCAATGTAAAGCAGATATCCTTCAAAACCTCGGTTTTCTCAAAGGATTTGCTGATATGTTCAACTTCGAGTATATGCATGATCTCTCCTCGTATAGCGTGATACCTACCTAAAATAGCTCAGTTTCTTTTCCAGACGGGCAAACAGTACCGTTAATAAGCCGTTGCAGATCAGATAGTAGATAGCGGTAAAGAACAGTGGCCAGATGGCTCCGGAAATTCCCTGGGAACCTTTCATAAATGCCTGTCCCGCCCAAATGATCTCCTGCAGTGCTATGATACGGGCCAAAGACGTATCCTTAACCAGTGTCAGAACTTCGTTGGACATCGGTGGAAGGATCCGTTTTATCATCTGTAAGAGCTTTACCTTAAAGAAGATATCGCTCTTTGTCATACCAAGGACCAGTCCGGCTTCGTCCTGACCGATCGGGATGGCAATGATACCGCCGCGATAGATCTCGGAAAAATAGCAGGCGTAATTAATGATAAATGCCACGGCGCTTGCCGCAAAACGTCCGGATTCTGCACCGCCCCAGATCGGGTTATCAAGCACCAATCCCGGGAAATAGTAAATGATCAAAAGCTGGATCATAAGCGGTGTACCGCGGACGATCCAGATTAAAAGCTGAAACAGGCGTTTGACGGGTTTGATCTTGGACATGGACCCGAAACAGATCAACAGTCCCAGGGGCAGAGCCCCCAGGAGTGTGACAAAGAACAGTTTTAAGGTCTGTAAGAACCCGATGTTCAAAGAATTTATTACGATTGGCAGTTGTTCCAAAAATGTACTCATAATCTCTCTTACTGTGCGATCAGGGCAGCCTGTACGCCGTACTTCTCGGCTGTAGCAGCCATAGAGCCGTCATCGTAGCTTGCCTTAAAGAAGTTGTTTAACTCGGTGACAAGGTCGGAACCTTTGCGGAAGCCGACGCCGTATTCTTCGCTGTTGAGGCCTACGGTATAAGTGAGGTTCTCATAGTTTGTTCCCTCGCCGACCATGGCAGCAGCCATCAAAGAGTCAATGATCGCGCCGTCGGAAGTACCTGCTGCAACCTCCATCAGAGCGTTTGCCTGATTGGAAACGGAGGTGTAGGTTAAGTTGTTGGCAGCTGCTTCCGCCTCACCCGCACTACCGACTTCAACGGCAAAATTCAGGTCGGAAAGAGAATCCACGGTCTGATACTGATCGGCCTTATCGGCGGGTACGATCACGATCTGTGCGTTGTTGCAATAGGGCTTGGAACAATCCATTGCGGAAAGAACTTCTTCCGTTAAGGTCATACCGTTCCATACGCAGTCAATGTTGCCGGATTCGAGTTCCAATGCTTTGTTATCCCATTCGATCTCGATAAACTCTGCTTTCACGCCAAGGCTCTCGGCGAATGCGTTTGCCATATCTGCGTCAAATCCGATCCAGTTTCCGGATTCATCCTTATAATCCATGGGCTCGAAGTCGGTGATACCGACAACCAATGTGCCCTTATCCTTTACCGCCTGAAGGTCGGATGCGCCGGACGCATTGCCGGATCCGCAAGCCATTAAAGAAAATCCCATAACGGCGGTTAATAGAAGTGCTGTTAATTTTGTTTTCATGATCTCCTCCTCATTTAGATAAAATAATTTCTTATATTTATATCGGCCGTAGCCGTATTGATTCTATCATAGGGCTGTTTACGTGTCAAAACCCGATGGGCCGCGAAGATATTTGCGGATATCAGGCAAGAAGATCCTCGTAACTGCGGAAGGTCTTTCCGTTTACGACATGGCATTCCTTGAAGGAATCCGGCGCGCTCACCGAAAGCTGCTCCATAAACTCATGCGCAGCCAGCGCATCCCGATAGCCCAGTTCCATGCCCTGTGCGATATAGTCCGGGGTAAAGTTCATGGTCCCGGAAAGCGTATCGCCCATATCGCGGCTGGGGAAGAGGTGGACGAACATGGCGCCGTTATAGTAGGCGTGCTTGTTGACATCCGCATTTAACTTTGCCATCAGCGCATTGTGTCTGGCCTCCGCATAGGACTGGGTGTGGATCACGATGAATTTGCGAAACCCCAGAAGATATAAGGGTGTCACCGGCATATTGTCGCCGAAGACCGGAAAACCTCCGTCCACATAGAAGACTTCTTCGATCTCCTGCTGTTCAAAAGCGATCGGAAAAGCTGCTGAAGCCATCAGAGCCTTTAATTTATCGGCTTCTTCCATGCCGTTTAGCACAAAATCCGCAGGATATCCGCTTTCTACATCGAATGCCGTCACGCTCGTGATGGGCGATGTGGGCCCGATCTTATCCAAAATTCCGCTTGAAACGAGCAGGTTTCGAAGCGCCGCGTCATTCTCAAGATCCGGATGCAGGATATCGTCAACGGAAAGAAAATCGTTGTTCGTGATGTTCGACCACATGGCCTTGGCGGTTTCTACGTCACTTGCGCTGAGTGCCGCCGCATTCAAAGCCCCGATGGACGTTCCGGAATACCCGGTAAAAGAAAGTACGTTCTTTTCCCGGATGGCGGATACGGCTCCGACCTGATAGCAGCCCTTCGCGCCGCCGCCGTTTAGGATCAGCCCGATGCCGTCCTTGGAGATCTCGGCCTGAAATTGCAGATCCGCGCTGAGATCGGCGAGAAAGTTCTTTGTCCGTATGTCATTTCGATCGGTCGTGGGCGTGGAATCCTTGGTGATCCGATTTCTGGTATCCATATGGTCGTTGATCCGGTCGGCGAGCTCGTTAAACTCGTCGTCGTTTGCCATTGCGAGTAGTTTGTTCAGAGATTCTTTGTTCATACGACCTCCTTAATTTTCATAGCATTCTTACATAAAATATGATAACCTATAAGGAGAAAAATTGAAACCGGAAGAGGGGAAAATCATGCCGCTTTCCAATGTGAAGATTGAACTGAATAACAGCCTGATCAACGCGGATCTGATCTCGAACCGCGGTGTCGGTTTTACGGATAACCGGAGCCTGAAAGAGAAACTGAAAATGGACCTTTTGGCGTATCTGGCCTATTTGTATGACAATTCCGATATGGGCGCGGCGCAGGTGACGAAATATATCGAAGACAACCTCATCATGCATGTCACGCGTGATCAGTTGGTGAAGTTTAAATATGAGCGCTGCAACGGGGAAAAGTTCGGCATGACGGTGCCGGAGAGTGTAAAGGTGTTCGCGAAGGCGGACCTAAAGGGCGGATTCCGACGCAGCAGTACGGGATTTACGATGTCCCGTCAGCTGTCGCATCTGTACGGCGACTTCGGCCGGGAATTTATCGCGATCGGCGGTGCGACGGACGATGAAGTTAAGAAACTTACGGATTACTCGATGATGTTGGACAGTTTCTTAAAGGAATACGGTCTGTATGCATCGGGAGCACCGAACGAACTGATCGAGGCAAACCTTAGTGAAATGGAGAACTTAAGCTTCGATATGCCCCTGATCATCGATCCTGCCACGGGGAAGCCGATGGGGGAAGAGGATGATGAGAAGTCCGGGAAAAAGAACAAAAAAGCCGAGAAGGACGGCAAAGAGGAAACGGAAGTAACGCTCGATCAGATGCTCGAAGAACTCAATTCCCTGGTGGGACTTGAGGAGGTAAAGGCGGATCTGAACAATCTGATCAACTTCATCAAGGTCATGAAGCTCAGAGAGGCGCATGGCATGAAGCAACCCGAGATTTCTTTACACCTTGTGTTTTCCGGAAATCCGGGTACCGGTAAGACTACGGTTGCCAGATTACTGGCGGGGATCTATCAAAAGCTCGGCGTGCTTGCCAAAGGACAGCTCGTGGAGGTGGATCGTTCGAACCTTGTGGTCGGTTATATCGGCCAGACCGCGACCAAGACGTCAAAGGTGATCGATTCGGCGATCGGCGGTGTTCTTTTCATCGATGAGGCCTATACGTTAACGAGCGGCAAGGACGAAAAGGATTTCGGACAGGAAGCGGTGGATACGCTCTTAAAACGCATGGAGGATAACCGTGATGAACTGATCGTGATCGTTGCCGGATACACCGAGCCGATGGAGGAGTTTGTCGATTCCAATCCGGGCTTAAAGAGTCGATTCAACAAATACATTTTCTTCAAGGATTATACCGGTGAAGAATTATATAAAATATTCCAATTGCAGTGTAAAAAGCAGCAGTATCATCTGAACAAGGCAGCGGGAAAGTACGTCAAGGAATACCTGACGGCGCGTGCGGAAGCGCACGAAGAAAACTTTGCCAATGCCAGAGAAGCGCGTAATTATCTGGAACGCTGCATTGAACGTCAGGCCAACCGCATCGTCGGACTTGAGAATGTCGACGGAAAGGTTTTGGAAGAACTGGTTTTGGCTGATGTAAAAGAGGATTAACGGGCCGCACGGACGGTCAGTCAGGAGAATGTATGTCTCAGTTTTATTTGCCCACAAGAATCCTGCAGGATACGGATGTGGTCGTAAAGAATGCTTTTGAGTTAAACGGCTTCGGAAAGAAAGCGCTTCTTGTGATGGGCGGAAATTCCGCTGTGAACAACGGCGCATACCACGACGTGACGACTGCATTGCAAAAAGAAAAGATCGATTTTGTCTATTTTAACGGTGTTGAACCGAATCCGACTGTCGGAACGGTTGTAAAAGCTGCGGGTGTCGGCCGGATGAATTCGGTGGACTTTGTCATCGGGATCGGCGGTGGTTCCGCGATGGATGCGGCAAAGGCCGTAGCCGTATTGTTGGCGAATCCCAAGCGGAATGCGGATTATCTGTTTGAGAATGATCCGTATGTAACGCATTTACCCCTGGTGCTGGTTCCCACGACCTGCGGAAGCGGATCGGAGGTGACCGGGGTTTCCGTGTTGACCGTGCCCGAGAAGAAGACAAAAAAATCCATTTCCCATAAGGTGTATGCGGAACTGGCTCTGATCGATGTGAAGTATTTAAAGACAGCGCCCAGAGAGCTGGTCTTCAATACGGCTTTTGATGCACTGGCGCATTTGATCGAGAGTTTTGCCAATACAAGATCAACGGATTACAGCAAGATGTGTGCCGTTGCGGGATTAAAGAAATGGGGTGCGTGCCGCAGAGTTTTTGACGGCAGCAAGTTCCAACCCGGAGAGAACGATCTCCGGAAACTGATGGATGCATCGGTGATGGCCGGTATGGCGATCGCGCAGACGGGTACCGGTATTCCGCACGGATTGAGTTATCCCATGACGTATTATCTGGGGATTCCGCATGGCAGGGCAGCAGCCTACTTCCTGGCCGGATACCTGGATTGCATGAATGAACACCTTCGGGATCAGATCCTCGGGTTTATCGGCTATTCCGAGATCCGGGATTATCGCAAGCAGTATAAGTATTGCTTCGGCCGTCTGGAAGTTGTGCAAAAAGAACAGTTGATCCAAATCCTGGCACATGCCGTGGATGAGCTTTCCAAGAATCCGGAGAAGTGTGCAACGGCGCCCTTCCCAGTGGATGTGGAAGTCTTGAAATACATTGCTTTTTATGAGATTCAGGAAACGTTTGAGTGATTTTGTGGCAAAAGTATCAAAAAAGTACGAAAAACCACCCGTGCGGGGTGGTTTTTCTTTTTCGAAAGTGTGTTAAACTTTTGGCATGTGGAAAAGGAATTATTGGGGGAAGTGAGTAAGAAGACCGCAAGTCCCATGGGAAAACGGTCTTCTTTTTGTTGCGAAAAAGACTGTTCTTTTATATAATAGTTACGTGTTTAACACGCGGCATTTGTATAGAATAAAGGAAATGGTGACGAAATGGGCGGATTTTTTGCAGCAGCATCCAAAGTGGATTGCGTTTTTGATTTGTTTTTTGGAACAGACTATCATTCCCATCTGGGAACGCGAAGAGCCGGTATGGTCGTATACGGTGAGGAAGGATTCAATCGAGCGATTCATAACATTGAAAACGCGCCGTTTCGGACGAAGTTTGAAAAAGAATTAAAAGATATGACCGGAACCTTAGGCATCGGTTGTATTTCCGATTATGAACCGCAGCCTTTGATCGTGCGGTCTCATCACGGTACCTATGCGATCACGACGGTCGGTAAGATCAACAATTACGCGGCCCTTGCGGACGAGATCATCGATAACGGCAGCACGCATTTCATGGAAATGAGCGGCGGTACCATCAATGCAACGGAGCTGGTCAGCTCCCTGATCAATCAAAAAGACAATATCATAGAGGGAATCCGGTATGCACAGGAGCGTATCGACGGTTCCATGTCGATCTTACTGTTAACGCCGCAGGGCATTTACTGTGCGCGCGACAAGGTCGGTCGTACCCCTCTGTTTATCGGTAAGGGCGAAGAAGGTTTTGTGGCAAGCTTTGAGTCCTTTGCCTATTTGAATCTGGGATATCGCGATTATCATGAGCTGGGTCCCGGAGAGATCTGCATCATGACACCGGAAGGCGTACAGGTTCTGTCAAAGCCCGGTTCCAAGATGCGCATCTGTACCTTCCTTTGGGTATATTACGGCTATCCTTCCGCACACTATGAAGGTGTGAGCGTGGAGGAGATGCGTTATAACTGCGGTAAGCTGTTGGCCAGACGCGACGGAATGACCAAGGCGGATATCGATATCGTGGCCGGTGTGCCGGATTCGGGTACCGCACATGCCGTGGGATACGCAAATGAGTCGGGTGTTCCTTTTTCCCGCCCGTTTGTAAAGTATACACCTACCTGGCCGCGTTCTTTTATGCCGACGATCCAGTCGAAGCGTAATCTGATCGCAAAGATGAAGCTGATCCCGGTACATGAATTGATCGACGGACAGAGAATGCTCTTGATCGACGATTCCATCGTGCGCGGTACGCAGCTGCGTGAGACCACGGAATTCTTATATGACAGCGGTGCAAAGGAAGTGCATGTACGTCCTGCCTGCCCGCCGATCATGTTTGGCTGTAAATATATCAATTTCTCCCGTTCCAATTCCGAGATGGAGCTGATCGCACGTCAGGTCATCAGCAAGGAAGAAGGAGAGAATGTCGAGAGAGCAATCCTGGAAGACTATGCGAATCCGGATTCCGACCGGTATCATATGATGCTGGATCGCATCTGCAAGCAGCTGGGCTTCACCTCTCTTCGCTACAACCGTCTGGATGATATGATCGAGGCGGTCGGCATCGACAGAGATAAGCTCTGCACCTATTGCTGGGACGGCAGAGAATAATGTAAAGGGGAATGCTATGAAGGGGTATTTATCCATCGGAAAAGTGGCGAAGGCAAAGAACGTGAGCATCAAAAGCTTGCGCTATTATGATGAATTGGGGATCTTTCGTCCGGCACTGACGGATCACACGACGGGATACCGCTATTACAAAGAGGAACAGCTCTACATTCTCGATGCGATCTCCTTGTGCGTGGAACTCGGAATTCCGCTCAAGGACCTAAGCAACTACATGGACGGAAATCATAAACCGGATTTACAGCGCCTTTTGGGGGACGCGAAGACGATCGCCGAAGAGAAGATCCGGGATATGTATAAAAGTCTGAATACCTTACAGAATACCATCAACACCCTGGAGCAAAAACCGAATCATAAAATACCGGAAGGGTGCATGGTCCGTACACTTTTGTCCCGTACGGTGCTCACATCTCCCTTTGACGAATTTACGGATATGTGCCATTACAATCCGAAGCTCTTGGCGCTCTTTGTCGGTTCTCAGAAACTGGGTCTGGCCGGATCTTATCCTTCGGGACTGATCTATGATCACCATAGCGGAAAAGTCGATAAATATGTATTTGTAACGGTAGAACCCCTGGCGGATGAGTCCGGGACAAAGAACGGAAGTGTTCCCGGAAACTGGGGCAAGAACATCGAAGGTCTCAGAACGATCGGAGCGGGGAACTACCTTTGCAAGAGGGTTGCCGAGCACAGCATTGAATCCGCTGCCGAGATCTTTTCTTTAGACAAGGCGGCAATGAAGCATGCCACGGTGATTGAAACGAATATTCCGGCTGACGAGAAGGATGCCACGGGAATGAGTTATGAATTGCAAGTGTTACTTTAAAGAGGTAGATTTTGACGAGTAAGGAAGAAAAACGTAAGTTATCCAAAAAAGAAGATACTTCTAAAAAATTAAAACGTAATGGAATAAATGCCATTATACATTTCCTGTTTAGCCGCATTGTGCTGACAGTCGTCTTTCTGGTTGTTCAGATCGTTCTGTTCTGGGCCATCTTCAAACAGGTGAACGACAAGTATGCTTCGGTTGTGTTGTACACACTCAACATTCTTGCCGCGATCGTGATCTTAAGCATTATCAATTCCGATGAAAATCCGGCGTTTAAGCTTACATGGATGTTACCGTTGTGTCTGTTTCCGGCCTTCGGTGTACTGGTCTATATCTTTATTCGGGTAAACCCCGCCAGATTCGGTATGGCCAAGGGGTTAGAGTACCGGATCCGTGAATCACAGCGCTATCTGCGCGAAAACGTCGAAGTGACTGCGCACATGGAAAGGGAAAAAGAACCGATCCGGGGCTTGGCTTATTATATTCAGCACCAAAACGGATTTCCGATCTATGAGAATACGGAAGTTACATATTATAAGAGTGGGGAAGATGCGTTCCCTGCTATGCTGGCTGCGATCCGGGGAGCGAAGGATTTTATTTTTCTGGAGTACTTCATCATTAATCCCGGGGAAGTCTGGGATGCCGTATTGGCGGAACTGAAAGAAAAAGCCAAAGAAGGCGTTGAAATCCGGCTGATGTATGACGGGTTCAATTCGATTTTGACATTACCGCACGGATATGCGGGAAAGCTTACGAGTATGGGGATCAAAACCAAGGTCTTCGCGCCGGTTATGCCGATGTTGAGTTCCCATCAAAACTACCGGGATCATAGAAAGATCCTGGTCGTGGACGGGAAAACAGCCTTTACCGGAGGCGTGAACTTAGCGGATGAATATATGAACGTCATCGACCGGTTCGGCTATTGGAAGGATACTGCTGTGCGGCTTAACGGAGATGCGGTCAAAAGCTTTTCGGCCATGTTTTTACAGATGTGGAATATGACGGAAAAAGCCGAGGTAAAAGAAGACTACGTCCATTATCTGATCGAGCCGAAGCAGGAGAGGCATGAGAATGTGGGCTATGTCATGGCCTATAATGACAGCCCCAGTAACGGTCGCGATATTGCGGAAGAGGTATATCTGGATATCCTGAATCAGGCCAGGAAGTATGTATATATCATGACGCCGTACTTTATTCCGGAAAACGAGATCATCACAGCACTTTGTTTTGCGGCGCAGCGTGGCGTGGATGTGCGGCTTATGATGCCACATATTCCCGATAAACGGGTCGTCTTCGATATTGCGCATACCTATTATCCGCAGTTGATCATGGCGGGTGTAAAGATCTATGAGTTCCTTCCGGGCTTTGTACATGCCAAGAGCTTTGTGTCGGATGATAATGTGGCGGTCGTGGGAAGCATCAATCTGGATTTCAGATCCTTGTACACACATTATGAGTGTGCGGCGTATTTTTATAAGAATCCGGCGATTTTGGATGTAAAGAAGGACTTTTTGCAGACACAGGAGGAATGCATGAATTTCGGATTGGAACAGTGCCGTACCTATCCGTTCATTCACAGATTGTTGGGAAGAGTGTTCCGTATCTTTGGACCTTTGATGTAAAGAACGAAAGGAAAGAATCTCTATAACCTATAATAAGAAGAAACAGGAATTGCGACAGGCAATAAAAAAGGCGGAGCATTGTGCTCCGCCTTTGTCTTGCTTTTATCAGCCCATGGTTACGACTACGTCGTAGTTGGTCTTGCCCTTCTCGTAAGGAACGATGCAACCGTCTACATCCTTGCCGTCAACCGTCATCTTCACAACGCCCTTTTCAACGTTGTTCGGGTTAACTACCTTGATGTTGTAGGTGCCTTCGCGGAACTTACGTGTGATCTCGAAATCACCGAAGCCCTTCGGCGTACAAGGATTGATGGATAATCCCTTATGTGTGGGATATACACCTAAGATGTACTGCGATACGTTTACGAAGGTCCATGCAGCGGTACCGGTCAGCCAGGAGTTCTTTCCTTCGCCCGGGATCTCGCCGTCCGCACCGGCAACCATCTGGGAATATACATAAGGCTCGGTACGATGGATCTCGGAAAACTCTTCCACATATGCGGGACAGGTCTTCCGGTAGATCTCAAATGCACGATCGCCGCGTCCGACAACGGTCTCAGCGATGGAAACCCAAGGATTGTTGTGGCAGAAGATACCTGCGTTTTCCTTGTATCCCGGAGGATAAGAGGAAACCTCGCCGAGTTCTTCGTGATATACGGTATAAGCAGGCTGTAAGATCATGATACCGTAAGGAGTATCAAGCTTTGCCTTAACGGAATCGAGTGCTTTGACAGCCTCGCCGGTTTCAACACCGACACCGGCCAGTACACAGAAGCCCTGAGGCTCGATGAAGATCTGACCTTCTTCGCATTCCTTGCTTCCGACTTTGTTTCCGTAGGAATCATAAGCACGTACGAACCATTCGCCGTCCCAACCTGCGTCGAGAACAGCGGCACGCATCTTCTCGACTTCGGCTCTTGCTCTGTCAGCCTCAGCCTGATCTCCCTTAAGCTCGCAAAGCTCTGCGTATTCCAAACCGTACTTCACAAACATACCGCCGATGAATACAGACTCTGCAACGGGGCCTTCGGAAGGACCGAAGGTCTGGAAGCTCTCACCGGGGTGGAGAGAGTGGCAGTTAAGGTTCAGACAGTCATTCCAATCGGCACGACCGATCAAAGGAAGATCGTGAGGGCCTTTGTGGTTAACGATATAATCAAAGGATCTCTTCAAGTGATTCAGCAAAGGAGTTGCCTTGCTCTCATCATTATCGAAAGGAACCATCTCATCCAAGATGGACATATCGCCGGACTCACGGATGTAAGCGCTGGTACCGCCGATCAACCATAACGGGTCGTCGTTGAAACCGGAACCGATATCTGCATTACCTCTCTTGGTAAGTGGCTGATACTGATGATATGCGCTACCGTCTTCAAACTGTGTGGAGGCGATATCAATGATACGACCTCTCGCGCGCTCGGGAATCAAATGAACGAAGCCCAAAAGATCCTGGCAGGAATCACGGAAGCCCATGCCTCGTCCGATACCGGATTCATAATAAGAAGCGGAACGGGACATGTTAAAGGTTACCATACACTGGTACTGGTTCCAGATATTTACCATGCGGTCTACCTTTTCGTTGGAGGACTTTACGGTATACTTGGATAAGAGTCCGGCCCAGTAGGTATTTAACTCAGCGAATGCCTTGTCAAAATCGGCATCTGTCTGATATTTTGCCAATAACTTGTTTGCGGGATCCTTCTTGATCACGTTGTGGGATTCCCACTTGTCATCATCCGGATTCTCGCAATAGCCGAGAACGAAGATGAAGGACTTGGACTCGCCTGCTGCAAGCTTTACATTGATCTGGTGAGATGCAATGGGGCTCCAGCCTCTTGCGATGGAGTTTGTTGCCTTGCCGTTCTCAACTACTTCCGGATTCATAACACCGCGGTATGCGCCGAGGAATTTGTCACGGCTCGTATCGAAACCGTCTACCGGAGCGTTTACGGAGTAAACAGCGTAATGATTACGACGCTCTCTGTACTCGGTCTTGTGATAAATGGTGGAACCGATCACTTCAACTTCACCTGTGGAAAGGTTACGCTGGAAGTTACGGGAATCGTCGTCTGCGTTCCACAGACACCACTCTACATAAGAGAAGAGTTTCAATTCTTTGTCCGCACCGGAATTGTTGGTAAGTGTAATGCGGCTTACTTCTGCTGTATCACCCATGGGAACGAAGGTGAGGACATTGGCCTCAACGCCGTTCTTTGCTCCTTTGAACTTGGAGTAACCGATGCCGTGGCGGCATTCATATTCGTCAAGCTCTGTTTGGGTCGGTTTCCAACCGGGATTCCAAACGGTATCGCCATCCTTAATATAGAAGTACTTACCGTTGATATCCGCAGGAACATCGTTGTAACGATAACGAGTGATTCTGAGCAGCTTTGCATCTTTATAGAAAGAATAGCCGCCACTGGTGTTGGAAATCAAACTGAAAAAGTCGTTGCACCCCAGGTAGTTGATCCAGGGAAGCGGTGTTTTCGGAGTTGTGATGACGTATTCTTTGTTGGCGTCATCAAAGTAACCAAATTTCATAGCTTTTTTTCCTTTCAATACATTATTTGGGACATCCCCCAAGGCAAATCCCACTTAAGAAAAATTATACGAAAACTGCGCCTCAAAATCAAGAAGAAGGGTGGAAAGAAATAAAGAAAAAATCCGAAAATATCTATTTACAAAAGGGACGATCTATGGTACATTGAATTTGTGAACAAAATGTAAACAAAATATGTACAAATGTGTATGAAACATGTATGAAAGATGTATGGTTTGTGTGCGTTTTGTGGCGGAAAAAGCAAAAAATCTCAAAAATGTACAAAAAATCCAATAAAACTATTGCTCTTTTGGACAATTTGTTATAAAATCAGTTTTGTTGGAAGGTGATATTGTACAAAACGACTTGAGATTTTGAGGTCTGATTGTACATCATGACCTCGCACATTGACAATCTGGCATTTAGTTATCGTAAGATAACATTATATAAATGCGTAACTATCAACACACTTATTTCAAACTTTTTTAGAGGAGGAACGAAAAAGAATGAAGAAGAAATTATTAAGTGTATTGCTTTCTACCGCTATGGTAGCATCTTTGTTAGTAGGATGCGGTTCTACCGCTGAGGAGCCTGCTACTGAGCCTGCTGTAGAGGAAGAGGCAACAGAGGAAGCAGCAACAGAGGAGCCCGCAGAAGAGGAAGCAGAGGAAGCTGAGCCTGAGACAACTGAGGCTACAGAGGCAGCTACTATGGAAGCTCCGAGCACAGACGGTTGGGATGATTCCATGAAGATCTATGCATATTCTTGGAATGACGAGTTTGGTTCTCGTTTACAGTATGTATTAGATGCTTATCCCGAGTATGCAGACTATGTTGAGTACATCAATCTTGGTGTATCCGGTACTGACGGTACCTACCAGACAGCCATTGATACTGCAATGGAAGCTGGCGACAAGTATCCGTCCTTATTTGCAGCAGATAACGACGTTGCAAAGTACTATACCGAGAGCGACATGACAATGGTTCTTGCTGATGCAGGTATCACAAACGACATGTATGCAAACGCTTATCAGTACACTGTTGACTATGCTACCTATGATGGTAACTTAAAGGCATTAACATGGCAGGCAGCTCCTGGTAACTTCACCTATCGTGCAGATATCGCTGAGGAAGTTCTTGGCACATCTGAGCCGGCTGAGGTTCAGGAGTATGTAAAGGATTGGGATACATTCTTTGAGACTGCTCAGACCATGAAGGATGCCGGTTACGCTATGATCTCCGGTCCTGACGACATCAAGTATGCTGTATGGGATCAGCAGACACAGCCTTGGGTTACCGTTGCAGACGACGGTTCCGAGACATTAACTCTTGACAGCGCTGTAACAGATTACTTAGAGATGGCTAAGAAGCTCTATGACGAAGGTTATACAGCTAACACATCTATGTGGTCTGATGCATGGTCCGCTAACTTCGAGGGTGACGTATTCGGTTACTTCGGATGTACTTGGTTCGTTTACTGGTGTATCGCTACTACCGAGGACAGCGAGACTTCTACCTTCGGTCAGTGGAGAGTATGCGAAGGCCCTGTATCCTATCACTGGGGTGGTACTTATGTAATGATCGGTGCTGATACTCCGAACCCGGATTTAGCAGCATTCTTGTTATATGAGTTATGTGCAGATCCTGAGATCATGTACACCATCGAAGAGGAAACAATGGACTTCGTAAACAACAAGGAAGCAGTTGCTAACATCATCGCTGATGGCAAGGGCGCTTCTGATATCTTAGGCGGACAGAATCCTGTTGAGACCTGGGCTGAGGCAGCTTTAACTATCGACTTGAGCAACTCTACTTATCTTGATTCTGCATTAAAGGCAATCATGGATACAGCTTCTCAGGGTTACAATGCCGGAACTTATGAGACTGTTGATGATGCTGTACAGTTCATCAAGGACGAAGTTGCAAAGAATTATGACTACATCACTGTAGAGTAATTCAAATTGTAACAACAATTTAAAATGATTTTGGCTATGCATCGGTATGCTCGCATATCGGTGCATAGTTTAAAATTGAACAAAGTTAATATAACGAAAGAGGATATTTCTTCTAAGCGTAAGCAAATAATTACTGATTGGGAGTGACGGTGTGAATAATAATAAAAAGAAAACAGTCGAATACGGCAAGTACGGTGTGCTTTTCATCGCTCCGTTCTTTATCGTATTCTTAATTTTCCAGTTCTACCCCTTGCTTTATACCTTCTATAAGTCATTTATGTATGATTCAAAGACGGGTAGAAACAAAGTTGAGACCCTTGCAGGTCTCGGAAACTACACAAATTATGTATTTGGATCCGCAGGTGGCGGCGAAGTATGGCAGGCCATTGCGGTTACAGTAGTTTTGTGGTTATTGAACTTTATTCCTCAGATTCTTTTGTCCTTATTGTTGGCAGCTTGGTTTACGGATAACTTCAATAAGTTAAAAGGTGAGGGTGCATATAAGGTTATCATGTATATGCCGAACATCATCACGGCAGCAACGATCGCCGTGTTGTTCTACAGTTTGTTTGACGTAAACGGTTCTATTAAGTCCTTATTCGTAAAGTTGGGATGGGCACCGGAGACGGGTATGTTGGATCACGGTCTGGCCTCGTTCTTTATCATAGCCTTTATCCAGTTCTGGATGTGGTACGGTAATACGATGATCGTATTGATCGCAGGTATCCTGGGTATCAATCCTTCCTTGTACGAAGCAGCAATGGTGGATGGAGCAACTTCTACACAGCAGTTCTTCCAGATCACGATTCCGCTGTTAAAGCCGATCTTGCAGTTTACCATGGTAACATCTGCGATCGGTGGTTTGCAGATGTACGATATTCCTCAGCTGTTTAATGAAGGTAATCCCGTCATTAAAGTTGGTGGCGCGTCTGTCATGAGTACACGTACCATCGTAATGCTGATCAAGACATACATCAATGCAGGACCCGGTCAGAACTACGGTAGAGCATCTGCTTATTCCGTTATCTTGTTTATCATTACTTTGATCGTAAGTATGGTATTCTATAAGCTGACAGATGAGAAGAATTAAGAAGGAGGAATATAACTGATGGAAACAACCGCTGTTGGAAAGAAAAAAACATCCGGGAAAAAGATCTTCAGATACGTTATTTGTATTCTTCTTTGTATCTTATCTCTGTTCCCGTTTTATGTATTGATCATTAACTCCACTTTGGAGTCTAATGTAATTAAGCAGGGATTACATTTCCTGCCCGGTAAGTACTTCTTCAGGAACTATGCCGGATTGATCGCAAAGACAAATGCAACATCTTCCGTATCTTTGTGGAGAGCGTTGTTGAACTCTTTGATCGTTACCGTACCGACCACATTGTTACAGATCTATTTTGCATCTTTAACTGCTTACGGTCTGACGGTTTATAACTTCAAGGGTAAGAATTTTGCATGGGGCTTCATTTATGCTATCATGATGATCCCTACGCAGGTATCTATCGTCGGTTTGATCAAGGTTTGTGAGCTTACACATATGTATGGTACTTTCCTTCCTTTGATCCTTCCTGCAATGGCTGCTCCTACGACGGTTTACTTCATGAAGCAGTATATGCAGACCGGTTTGTCGGTTGAGATCGTTGAAGCTGCCCGTATCGATGGTGCAGGCGAGTTCCGTATCTTCAACACGATCGGTATTCCGTTGATCAAGCCCGCTATGGCTACACAGGCCATCTTCGCATTCGTTGCATCTTGGAACAACCTGTATACGCCTTCCATCTTGCTTGCTACAGAGCAGGATAAGGGAACTATGCCTATGTTCGTTGAGTCCTTAAAGTCCAACGATAAGAAGCGTGACTTTGGTCAGATTTACGCAGGATTGTTTATTACCGTTATTCCGATCCTCGTAGCATACTTATTCCTTTCTAAGTACATCGTAGCCGGTGTAGCACTTGGTGGTGTAAAGGAGTAATTTTGAACTTATTGTAAGTTCACTTCCATAAAAGTAATGCAGTGCGGTTATACAGAATGTGAAAATTCTGTGTAATCGCACTTATTTTATGCGCAGTTTATTGTTTTTTGAAAATCGGTGGTTTATAATACTTTTTGGTTACAGACCATTGGAGGATATTATGAAAAAGTCAATGCATAAGGCAGTCACACTCTTGCTTTCGGTTTCCATTACCCTGGCAAGCGTGCTTACGGGCTGTGGAAAAGAAGAAGTAGTATCGGAAGATACGGCAAAAGAAACCGTGGTGATGACGATCGAGGATCATGATGTTACCCTTCAGGAGTATTATCTGTATCTGATCCAGTATTGTTACAATAATTCCGTGGATCCGGCTTCGGTGACGGATGAAAAGAAGGCTGAGATCATTTCAGCGGTGACGGAAGAGTTAAAGTTAGAGACCGTGGAATACATTCTGGCGGATGTGACGGAAGACGTTGTTGTTTCGGAGAATGACCTTTCGGGTGCCGACACCGGTACCAACAATTTCTATCAACATTTCGGTGCGGATTTTCTTGGAAAGTACGGAATTGACAAGGATTGCGTCAAGGAATTGTTCGTTAAACAAAAATACATCGATGCTTTAACGAAGAAGGCACTTTCGGATCTTGCGAAGGACTCAAAGCCGGGAATCGAAGAAGATTATGGTGAGCTGACTTTCCACAGTATTTATTATGCGTTATTCCCCAGTGTGGAATACGATGCTTCGGGAGAGCCGAAAAGGGACGTTTCCGGTAATGCAATACCTTTGGGTGAGAAAGAACTTGCCGAGCAGTTAAAGAAGGCGAATGAGTACAGAGAACGCGCCCTGGCCGGTGAGAGTATGGAAGAATTGGTCAAAGAGTACGGAATTGAGGCTTATTCGGGCATGGAGCACAATTTTGAGGGTGCTTATGTGGAAGAACTCAATAAAGCCATTGAGAACATGGAAAACGGTGATATTTCCAATGTAATCGCAACGCCGGCAGGCTTTATGATCGCACGTATGGACAATAACAACGATGAAGAGTACAAAGCCTTCCTGATCGATTATCTGTCACAGCAGGGAGCGCAGAATATGCTTTCCACTCTCCAGAACAACTGGTGTACCGCCGCAGGCGTAGGAGAGCTTACGGTTGACTCTGCGATCACGGATGCGATCGATGTGAAAGCGATCTGTCAGGAAATGAAAGATAAGAATCTGTATTAATAAGGAGAGAACGATTGGCTCAGTTTGACAACGAAGTACCAAAGAAACAGAAACCGAGAGGCGCACAGGGAATCCTATGGAGAGCATTGGATGTATTGGGCAATGTATTTGCTCTGAACGTATTCTTTGTTATCTTCAGTCTCCCGATCGTTACGATCGGCCCGAGTCTGGCAGCGCTTTATACGATGACCTTCCGTGTGATCTCCGGAGATGATGCGGGATTGTTTGCGGGATACAAGCAGGCCTTTAAGGATAATTTCAAGCAGGCATTTGCGGCATGGATGCTGTTTTTGCTGGCATGTGCCGTGCTGTTTGCGGAGAACCTTTATGTGGCAAGTTTTAGCGGTCCGATGGTCAATGTATACAAAGTAGTGATCGTGATCGAAGTAGCATTGTTATGCCTGGAGATGCCCTTTCTTTTTCCGGTCATTGCAAGATTTGAGAATACGTTTTGGAACAATGTAAAGAATTCTCTCTTGCTTGCGATCAGTAATCTGGGTAGCTGGCTGAAGATCTTTTTGGCATGGGTGGCACCGATCCTGATCTGTCTGGCGAGGCCGCAAGTGTTTTTTATGACGTGGTGGCTGTTTTTGGTGTTGATCTTCGGTGCTGTGGCATACGGAACGACATATACGGTAAGGAAAGTCTTTGATAAGGTAAGCTCGACGCAGGAGAACGAGGAAAAGAAGGAAAAAGACCTTACACATAAGGTGACACATGCGCCCGGCGTGTATGAGAAAGCCATGATGGGTGCTGCGGAAAACGCATCCGATTCCGATGCGCAAGAGGCATCCGGCTACGATTCGGACTCCGCTGCGCAAAATCCTTCCGTGGAGTAGTCGGGATAAAATGCCGAAAAAATACGAGAAAATTTGTTTGTGTTTTTCGAAGTACACTATTGAAAAAAACTATCGCTTGAAATATAATTATCTTAACGATAGGGTAATAATCCCCAATTAAATATCCTATCGGGAACTGATATATTTTTTATACTCCCCGTGGAACAGGTCATCACCCCTGATGACCTGTTTTACTATGCCCATTTATGGCGGGATACCACAATATGCTGTGGTTTACAAGAAAAAACTGCATTGTTATAATAACTTCATGCGATTGTTTTGGAACGCATATGGATCGGAAGGAAGTATGAAGTTTTTGGAATTGATCGTTCCCTGCCATTTTGGTCTGGAAGCGGTATTAAAAAGAGAAATACTGGATCTGGGATATGAGATCTCGAAGGTGGAAGACGGACGTGTGACGTTTTTGGGCGACGCGGACGCAGTGGCGCGTGCCAATATCTGGCTCCGCAGTGCGGAACGTGTATTGATCAAGGTCGGAGAATTTGAGGCGACAACCTTTGATGAACTCTTTGAAGGAACGAAGGCGCTTCCTTGGGAAGAATACATTCCGAAGGATGGGCGTTTCTGGGTCACGAAAGCGGCCAGCGTGAAGAGTAAGCTCTTTAGCCCGTCGGATATCCAATCGATCATGAAAAAGGCCATGGTGAGCCGATTAGGCAGGGTATATGACGTATCCTGGTTTGAGGAGAGCGGAGAGGACTATCCGGTCCGTGTCTTCTTATATAAAGATGTTGTGACCATAGGACTTGATACGACGGGAGAATCCCTGCATAAGCGCGGTTATCGGAAGCTTACGGCGAAGGCACCGATCGCGGAAAATATGGCGGCGGCCCTGATCGGACTGACGCCCTGGAGAAAGGACAGGATCCTGGTCGATCCGTTTTGCGGAAGCGGTACATTTCCGATCGAAGCGGCTTTAATGGCGGCCAATATGGCTCCGGGCATGAGACGTGAGTTTCGTGCCATGAAATGGGGACATATCGTGTCCGGCAAGATCTGGAAGGATAACATCGAAGAGGCGAAAGAAGCAGTTGAAATGCCCTCTGAAACGGATATTCAGGGGTATGATATCGATCCGCAGATGGTGGAGATCGCGAGAGCCAATGCAAAGATGGCGGGCGTGGACCATCTGATCCATTTTCAGACCAGATCCGTGGAACAACTGGCACATCGTAAGAAATACGGATTTTTGATCACCAATCCGCCCTATGGCGAACGACTTGGCGACGAGAGAGAGATCGAGCGACTCTATGCGATCCTGGGAGAGCGGTATCGCACCCTCGACAGCTGGTCGATGTATGTGATCACTTCCTATGAAAAGGCGCAGCAGGCCATTGGGGCCAAGGCGGATAAGAACCGTAAGCTCTACAACGGTATGCTGAAGACATATTTTTACCAATATATGGGTCCGAAACCGCCCAAGCGAAATACGTCGGACCAAAGAGAAGATAAATAATAGGTGTTATTATGACAAAACAGGAAGATAAACTGCTGGTCAGAGTAGCGATTCTGCTTTTTCTGGTAGGATTTCCCATAATTTTATATGCCCTTGGTTCGGGGCGGGTTCTGGAGGCTGAGGTAGGAAAGGAAATGCCAAAGCAGCAAAGCAATGTGGTAATGCAAAAGAGTGCAGATCCGGAGGATAAGCTGAGCGCGCTCGGAACCGTGCTGGATGCGCAGGTTATGACGGAAGGGATCTATGATATCCGGATCCCGTATACGGAGAACATGAAAGAGGCTTCCGTTTCCGTTGCCATGGATGTGGCGCATCATATTCTTTACGTGGAACTGGTTTCCGAGGAAAAGAACGACGGGATCAATACGATCGAGCAGTTTTACAAGAAGAATCCCGTGTTGATCAAAGAGGGGACGGTGCATGGTGTTGCGATGTCTGCGGAAGCGTACAGCCTGTCGTTTTCCTTTGTGGTGGACAGTGCATATGAAGTGGTGAATATTCCGGTGGATGGCGCTTTGGAGCTTCGATTGACAAAACCGGCACAGATGTATGATGTACTCGGGGTATATGACGGCTTTGATGAGGCGCAGCGCAATTATCTGGATCAGTATACCATGGGAAGCTCTGTCGGTCTGTTCTATAACGCAGGTGCGGAAGGTGCGAATGAGATTCAGGCGGATTATTATATTTGTCTGGAGACGGTAGCATTGCCTGCGGATCGCAGTATCGTAGATCAGGATGGGGAAATAAAGGACGGAGTATCCGATAAAATACATATATTATATAACGATAGTTTTGTGATACCGGGCTTTGATTCTGCGGCTTTGGCCGGACTTTTGGAGGAGTATTATCGCAGTGTTTCGGACAGTGCAAAGGGGATCGAGGTCGACATGGAAAAAGTGTCGGACGAAACGTTGGAGAAATGTACGGTTCCGGCAGTGATCATAAAAGTAGAAGCTACAGAGCCGATCGATGTTTCGGATTGGGTGACACAGGTAACGGCGATGGCGCTTAAGGAAGGATATAAAAAATAGGTATGACAGACATTATCTTTGCTACGACGAATGTGAATAAGGTCAGAGAGGTCTCCATGATGTTACAAAACCTCGATGTAACTGTAAAGACCTTAAAGGAAGCCGGAATTGAGGCTGATATCGAGGAAGACGGTAAGACCTTCATGGAAAATGCCGTGATCAAGGCAAAAGGCATTGCGAAGCTTACAAAGGATGCGATCGTTGTCGCGGATGATTCGGGACTTGTGATCGATGCATTAAACGGGGAACCGGGAATCTATTCCGCGCGTTACCTCGGAGAAGATACTTCTTATGATATTAAGAACCAAAACCTTTTAGACCGGATGAAGGATGTGCCGAAGGGAAAGAGAAACGCACGCTTTGTCTGCGCCATGGCAGCTGTCATGCCGGATGGAGAGGTTATTTGTGAAGAGGGTGTGATGGAAGGCGAGATCGGTTATGAGATCGCGGGCGAAAACGGTTTCGGATATGATCCGATCTTCTTTTTACCGGAGTACGGACAGACGAGTGCCGAGATCTCTCCGGAAGAGAAGAATGCGATCAGCCATAGGGGACAGGCTTTACGGAAAATGCATAAACAGCTGGAAAGCAGATTGGAAGGTTAACGCATGCGTATTTTGGTCGTAAGTGACACCCATGGAAGAGAAGAAAACTTTTATAAGGTGCTGGAGAAGGAAAAGGACATCGATATGGTGCTGCATTGCGGCGATTTTGTCGGCGGTGCGGAACGGATGGAGGAAAAGTGTCCGGTTCCTTTTTGTGCGGTGACCGGGAATTGCGATTTCAGCTTTGCATATCCGTCGGAAAAAGAGTTTGTTTTCGAGGGGAAGAAGGTTTGGATGACGCACGGGCACAGATTCGGTGTAAATTACGGCTTGGATTCCCTATATGCGGAAGCGGTGAGCTTTCATTATGATGTCGTGCTTTACGGACATACACATCGCCCGCTGGTTCGGGATGTGAGGGGGACGCTGATCATAAATCCGGGGTCTTTGACGCAACCCAGACAGGAAGACAGAAAACCGTCCTATGCGATCCTGTGGATCAATCCGGACGGAACGATAAATGCGGAGATCCGCTATGTGTGACGGCCGTATCCGGCGATTTGTGGTATAATAGAAGTGTTGTGGCACAGATCGGAAGAGAAAGCCGATAGAATTGTGTGAAGGATGAATTTTGTGAGGGAGAGATTATGAAAAAGGGATTTTTGTGTACAGCTATCGTTTTAGCGGCTATTTTTACGGCTTGTGGCAAGGAGGATGCACCGGTCGTGACCGAGCAGCCTGCGTTTGGCGAAGATATCGCAGGATATGCGGGGTTTGCCAATCTGACGAGTTATACCCTGGTTTCTGAGGGGAAAGAGACCGTTGTATACCTTCCGACGGATGAAGGTGCATACGTGGGTGAGACATCGGCCATTGCGACGAAAGACGGTGTGGAATGTAAGGTAAATCTGAATCCGATGTATTCGGATGATACGAAGGATCTGCCTTTGGATAAGAAACTGAAAAAGACGATCGAGCGCGAGTTTGTAAAGAAAGCGGACGATTTCAGTGATCTGGCTATTTCCGATGTGGATACTGCGGGCGACTTGGGCGTGGATGCCACGGTTTCCTACCTTGTGTTTAACGACAGCGCAAAGGCATATGACGGTACCTGGGTGTACTTATCGGGCTTTATGCTCGAAGACGGTAGGGAGATCAATATCCGCTTAACGGTGAATTCTGCGGCCGAAACGGCAAATACCGCAGCTGTGATCTCGGATATGGAGAATTACCTCTGCGTCGATATCCCGTATGAAACGGGAATGCTTTCCGAGAAGATCGCAAGCTATGTTCCCGGTGAGGAAGAGGCTGTGAAGAACGCTGCCACTGCCGTTGAGATCGGAGATCTTGTTTTGCATGTTCCCACAGGGTATGAGGAAAATGAAATGTTTTCTTCCTTTATAGCCGGTTTCACCTCTGCGATGAACGGAGTGGATGCGGATTCCTTAAAGATCTTTGTTCCGGAAGATTTCATGGACGCCAGCCGGTCGTCGGATGATTTCGATATGATCATGATCTTTGAGCAGACCAATACCGGATTGTCAACGGGAGAACTGGGGAAATATAACGATGGACAGCTTTCCACGGTTGCTCGTTACATGGCGGATGCTATGGAATCGGCAATGCCCGGATCGAATTTAAAGGGTGAGATCGAGCGAAACGATGTCGGACACGGCATTAAGATCACGGGAAGCGGCTTTGTAATGGATCAGGAGACGACCTGTGACGGGGCGATCTATTACATTATCCGCGGCGAGAGAAACTATGCGATCGCAGGTTTGACGAAGTCCGGAAGCGGCAGAAAAGATGAGATCATCGAAGCAGTGGATTACACTTACGAGTCCGTGGAAGTGAAATAAAAAAACTGTTGACAAGCCAAAAATCCTATAATATAATAATTTTTGCTTGCGGGAAACCGCCAATGAATATAGGTTATCCAACGGGGTGTGGCTCAGCTTGGCTAGAGCGCCTGGTTTGGGACCAGGAGGTCGCAGGTTCGAATCCTGTCACCCCGACTGATTTCAAACCTTCCTGTGGATAGAAAATGCGGGTGTAGTTCAATGGTAGAACACCAGCCTTCCAAGCTGGATACGTGGGTTCGATTCCCATCACCCGCTTTTGTGGTTTGTTTGTTGATCGCATACCTGTGTCCGTAGCTCAGCTGGATAGAGCAACGGCCTTCTAAGCCGTGGGTCGGGGGTTCGAATCCCTTCGGGCACGTTTGGGAGTTCAATCTCCTGATGATATATGTGGTGGGTATAGCGCAGTTGGTTAGCGCGCCAGATTGTGGCTCTGGAGGCCCAGGGTTCGAATCCCTGTATCCACCCTCTTTAAATATCATTGGGCTATCGCCAAGCGGTAAGGCACAGGACTTTGACTCCTGCATTCGCTGGTTCGAATCCAGTTAGCCCAGTACGGGCCATTAGCTCAGGTGGTAGAGCACTTGACTTTTAATCAAGTTGTCCGGGGTTCGAGTCCCCGATGGCTCACTTTTACACGGCTGTCCCACGGACAGACTCATACAGGCGGATATGGCGGAATTGGTAGACGCGCCAGATTTAGGTTCTGGTGGGAGACCGTGCAGGTTCGATTCCTGTTATCCGCACTCAATGATAAACAAACGCGCATCAGACGGCACTTCGACGTGGTTCGAGGGTGCCGTTTATTTTTGCGCTTCTTATATAGAATATGGTATAATACAATGGATTATGGGCTTGGAAAAAGAAGGGTTCAAAAAGCGTTATGGCAGATCTTATATTAAAGAAACGAAACGGAACGGAGACGACAAGGATCGTGGTCGGGGAAGGGATCCCGCGGATCTCGTATCTGTCGCTGGAGGGCTTTGACTGGCTGTTAAATGCGTTTTCCACGCGCGTGGGAGGTGTCAGTACAAGGCAGTACGAAAGCATGAATCTCAGCTTTACCCAGGGCGATGATGATGCGAAAGTACGTGAGAATTTCCGTCTCTTTGCTTCGTCTATGGGGATCCGTCCGGAACAGATGGTATATTCGCATCAGACGCACACCACGAACGTATGCGAAGTAAATGAAAGCCACATGGGAATGGGAATATGCAAAGAACGTTCTTTTTCCGATATAGACGGGATCATGACGGATGTCCCGGGGGTGTGTCTGGTCACATCATATGCGGATTGCGTACCGCTTTATTTTGTAGATCCCGTGCATAATGCCATCGCGCTCTCACATTCCGGTTGGCGCGGAACGATCGGGAATATCTGCCAAAATACGGTCGATGAGATGCATAGGCGCTATGGTACGGTTCCTGCGGATCTCGTGGCCTGCATCGGACCTTCGATCTGTGCGGACTGTTATGAGGTCAGCGCCGATGTGGCCGATGTTTTTAAAGAAGCTTACGATGAAAATGACAGAGTTGTCTTACCGGCATTGTCCGGGGAAGAGGGAAAATATCAGCTGGATCTAACTGCAGCCAATGTCGTGAATATGAAAAAGGCGGGGATTTTGCCGGAACATATATCGCTCCCCGATCTTTGTACCTGTTGTAATAAGGAAGGTTTGCATTCTCACAGAGGGTCGCACGGAAAGCGCGGCGGTCTGTGTGCATTTTTGATGATACGATAGATTTATGTTTGGAGTAGAGACATGTTTGTGGAAGAATTGGAGCCGGGCGTTACCGTTGAGCTCGTGATCAAGCGAACGGATAAGCTGCCGCTACATCTGAATACCACTGTGAAAGAGAATAATATCGAGGCAAAGATCAGACATTTTTGCCTCTTAGAGCCGTGCTTTGAAGGGGAAGCGCTCATCAATCCCAACGGTTTTTCCGCGGATGTGGAATTGAACTATCTGCCGCCGTATGAAGAGGGAAAGAATTGCCGTGTGCAGAGTTGGGCGCATGTGAATTTAAAGTATCTGACGGATATTAAGAGTTACATCGTGCTGACCAATAATATGAGCAAGGAAGTGAACCGCAGGATCGCATATCGCGTGGAACTGGGACTTCCGGCCGTGGTACGTGTCGGTGAGAATCAGAAAACCTATGAATGTACGGTGCATGATGTTTCCATCCAGGGCGTATCCGTAACGATGCAGGAACTGGATTACAATCCCGTCGGTATGTCGATGTCTGTCGTGTTTTTCGAGGAAGCTACGGGGACCAATTTCCGTATTTTCAGTGTCTGCGTGCGTATGCAAAATGTCGGACGCAATCTTTGGCGATACGGGTGTCAGTTTACAAAAGCGCCGCCGGAGCTGGCGGCTTACGTATATCGGAAGCAGAGAGAGGAAATGGCAAAGCGCTCCGGAAACGAGAAGAAAACGCTCACATAAGGACCGTTGGCGATGGCCACGAGAGGCCGGTCGGAGATGATCGCGAGAGAACGGTTTTTGTTTTGACTGTAGAAAACGGAGGGACGAAGGATGAAGGTTGGAATTTTGGGCTGCGGGGGAATCGCCCGTGTAATGGCAGGTACGATCGCTAAGATGAAGGATGTCGAGAATTATGCGATCGCATCCAGATCCAAGGAAAAGGCGGAAGCCTTTGCGAAGGAGTTTGGTGTAACGAAGGCATACGGATCCTATGAAGCGATGCTTTCGGACGGAGAAGTGGAGCTGGTGTACATCGCAGTTCCGCATTCGCACCATCATCAGTGGACCTTGGCGGCATTGCAGGCCGGGAAGCATGTGCTTTGCGAAAAGGCCTTTGCCGTGAATGAGGCGCAGACCAGGGAAATGATAGAGATGTCGGAAAAGACGGGGCTTCTGTTAACCGAGGCGATCTGGACCAGATATATGCCGTCTCGCCGCCTGATCACCGAGGTTATGGAGAGCGGTGTGATCGGAAGACCGCTTACGATCTCCGCAAATCTCGGATACAGGATCGATATGAATGAGCGCATCGTCCGACCGGAGCTGGCCGGCGGAGCACTTTTGGATCTTACGGTATATCCCTTAAATTTTGCCAGTATGGTCTGGGGAGATGATATCGACAAATACCATGCGAACTGCATTCTTACCGACACGGGTGTCGACGGGCAGGAAACCGTTATGCTCGCATACCGTGACGGCAGAATGGCAAGCTTATATACTACGATCTACGCATTGACGGATCGTCGCGGAGTGATCGTGGGAACGGACGGCTTTATCGAAGTGGAAAATATCAACAATCCGCAGGAAATCCGTGTGTATTCACCGGACAGAAACGGCCCTGAGGTAAAAGAACGTATTGTGGTTCCGGAGCAGATCACCGGCTATGAATACGAAGTGCTTTCCTGTATGAAGGCGATCGAAGCCGGTGCGATCGAGTGCCCGGAGATGCCGCATTCCCAGACGATCCAGATGATGTGCCAGATGGATCGGATCAAGGAGGTAATGGGACTGTAACATGGCAAAAGAGATCAATTGGGACAAACTGGATAATACAGCCCTTCTTTTTCCCGTCATTGCGAATGAGAGCATGACGAATGTGTATAGGATCAGCGCCGTGATGCGCGATGATGTGGAGCGTATCCTCTTACAGGAAGCGGTGGAAATGGTGCTTCCGAAGTTTTCGGTCTTCCGGATGAGTTTGAAGGCCGGGCTGTTTTGGTATTACTTTGAAGAGAACAGAAAACCGGTCCCGCCGGTGCGGCAGGAGTATTCCTATCCCGGGGCTTATATTAACAAGAGTCAGAACAATAACTACATGTTCCGTGTGACCTATTACGGCAGGCGGATCAATCTGGAAGTGTTTCATGCGCTGACGGACGGCTTCGGCGGTGTGATCTTCTTAAAGGAGATCGTCTATCAGTATCTGCGCCTGCGCTATCCGAAGGAACTTTCCGCGGAGGAAAACAGGATATCGTCGGATATTTTTCTGGATACGGAAGATTCCTATATCAAGAACTATAAGAAACCGGGCAAAGAACGGAAGAAATATAAGTCCGGAAAGGCGTTTACGATGCGCGGAGAGAAATTGCCCGGAGATGCCGTGGGCCTCGTGCATGTAAAGCTCCCCATAAGCGATATCAAGCAGGTCACAAAAAAATATGACACGACCATCAATTCCTTTTTGGTGGGGGTATACGTCTATGCGATCTATCGGGCCTACCGCGGAAGAGGCAAGGACGATGAACCGATCGTGTGCTGCGTACCCGTGAATCTCAGGCCGTTTTACGACTCACATACCATGAAGAATTTCTTTGCGATGGTCAATGCGGAGTTTATGCCCGAAGAGCGGGAATACAGCTTTGAAGAGGTCTTGACGATCGTAAAGAACTGTCTGAACGAGCAGATCAAGAAGGAGAACCTGGACGATATCATCGCATATAACGTGTCGAACGAAGAGAACTTTATCATGCGACTGGTGCCGCTTGCGATCAAGAATTTTGCCATTCGCAGGGTCTATGAGTCATCGAGTCACAATACGACCACGACCTTGACGAATATCGGAAGCATTCAGCTTAGAGAGCCGTACCGGCCGTATGTGGAGAACTTTTCCTGCATGCTCTCGATGTCTGCGGGGCAGAATATGAAGATCGGTGTGTGCTCCTACAACGATTCGTTAAATCTGACATTTACGTCAATATTAAGGGACACCTCCGTACAAAAGCTTTTTTGCCAGACGCTTACGGGTGAGGAAATACGTGTCGCCGTGGAGACAAACGGCGTGTTTGAGGAATAGAAGATGAATTACTGCAGCAACTGTAAGATAACCGTATACGATGACAGAGAGTCCTGTCCTTTGTGCCATAAGGTATTGGAGCGGGCGCCGGAGGAAAAGGCGAAAGAGATCCGACAGCTTCTGGGTGCCAAGACCGGATATCCCAATGTAAAGAACCGTGAGAGGATCATTCGCTTTGTGGTAAAGCTCCTTACGTTTTTGTGCGTGGTGGGGGCACTGGCGAGTGTTGCGATCAATTACCTCTTTTTCCCGGGATTTCATTGGTCCGGGATCGTTGTGATCGCCGTTTTGTATCTGTATCTTTTCATGCGATATTGGCTCAGCCACGATTCCGGATTTGCCTCTAAAGTCGGCATGCAGCTGTTCTTTACGATGGCACTGGTCTTTGCCATTGATTACTTTACCGGCAATCGCGGATGGGCGTTGGAATGGGTCATTCCCGGTCTCATTCTTTTGGGCGATGCCTTTGTGTTCTTCTTTATGATGCTGAATCGGCAAAACTGGTATACCTATTCCCTGCTTTTGGTGCTGTTTACGTTCGCAAGTGCGGGGATCATGGCCTTATATATGACGAAGCATATCAACAGTTTCATCCTTCCTTTGATCTGTATGCTGGTTTCCGGTGTATATCTGATCGCGACGGTCATCTTCGGTGACCGACAGTTTACCCGTGAGATGAAGAGGAGATTCCATGTTTGAGAAATACAAAGAATGGAAAAAAGAACGGGGAGAGGTGAGCCTTCAGGGGCGCAGCGTGCGCCGTGCCGTGGAGATCGTCAATCACCTTCCCGGCATCGGTCATATGTCCCAAAACGGAGAATTGCGCAAAAAGCTTGACGAGCTTTCAAAGCCCTGGGAAGCACCGGAAGGGCTGACGCTGGAAGTGGTGGACTTATCCGAGAGCCGGCTTGAGATCTTGTATGACGAGATAAATGATGATAAACGCGTCATTTTACAGCTGCACGGCGGCGGATACTATGGTGGGCTGCACAATACCTATCGCGACATGGCCGCATTGTATCACCAGCTGGCGGTTAAGACCGCAGTGGTCACGCTCGATTACCGTCTGGCGCCGGAGAACCCATTTCCGGCGGCGCTTTTGGATGCGTCGGAAGCATATGAATGGCTTCTGGATCAGGGGATTGAAGCGGAAAACATCGTTGTGGTCGGAGACAGTGCGGGAGGAGGCCTGAGCCTGGCACTGATCTTATATTTAAAGGATCATAACAGACCGTTGCCTGCGGGTGTTTTGACGATGAGTGCCTGGACGGATCTGACCTTGTCCGGCGAATCTTACGAAGAAAACTATAACGACGATCCGGTCTTTGGCGGGTCGCGTGATACCCTGGTATATAAAACGGGATATGTGGGTGAAAACGACCCGAAGAATCCGTATATTTCACCGCTTTACGGCGATTATACGGGCTTTTGTCCGATGCTGATGCAGGTGGGAGAACAGGAAATGTTGCTAAGTGACACGCTTGCCGTTTCCAAGAAGGCAAAGGCAGCAGGCGTAAAGGTGCGGGAGCACACCTATAAGGGAATGTTTCATGATTTTCAGATGGGACTTTTGCGCTATCCCGAAAGCCGGAAGGCTTGGGAAGAAGCGGCGGCATTTTTGCGAAAGGTCCTGCCCGTAAAGAAGGAACAGGACTGAAAAGAACGTTCTTTGTCCCGGTCAGAAGCAGCAGAATTTCTCGCTCAGTTCTTCGATCGGCATCGGTTTTCCGAAGAGATACCCCTGTAAGCGCTTGCAACCGATCTCTTTTAAGAACTCGGCCTGTTCCTCGGTTTCCACGCCCTCGGAGAGGGTTTCCATATCGATCAGGTTCGCCATGGTGACGATACTGTTTAAAATGGATTTGGACTTCTTTTCGTTTTCTTTAAACCGTCTTAAGAAGACCATGTCGATCTTCATCACATCAAAGGTGTAATCCTTTAACACATTCAGGGAAGAATATCCGCTTCCGAAATCATCCAGCCATAATTGAATGCCCATGTTTTTGATGAGTGCCACGGTGTCCTTTAAGTTCTCATCGTTTACGGTCAGGGCGCTCTCTGTGATCTCTACGTGGATATGATCTGCAGGCACATTGTATCGTTCGGTCAGGTCTCGGATCATCTCTTTGACATCGGTCATCTCAAAATCGAGGCGGGAAAAGTTCACGCTGACGGGTACGATCTTTTTTCCGGTGGAAATGGCGGCTTGTAAGTCCTTGCAGACCTGCTCGAGGATCGCTCGGTCGAGTCTCTGGATCAGACGGTATTCCTCCAGGGCGGGAATGAAATCACCCGGGGAAAGGAAGCCGTAGTTGGGATCGTTCCAGCGGGCCAGGGCTTCTACGCCGCAAAGCGAGCGGTCTTCGGCCAAAACGACCGGCTGGTAATATACCTTGATATAGCCGTTTTTCACGGCATCGTTTACATGGGTGATGATGTACTGACGTTTGTGGAAGCCGTCGTCCATCTCGGAATCGTATTCGCAATAAAAGCGGTCGAAGCGCTTTTTGATCGTGGAGCAGGCATATCTGGCGTGATCGCAGGCGATCGTCGGATCGACGGATATATCCTTTGGCACATAGCCGCCGGCCTTTAAGGTCAGCTGTGTGGACGTATGATCCTCGCCGACTTCATCGGT
>JAILOQ010000069.1 GCA_024690725.1 Lachnospiraceae bacterium | reverse complement strand
GTTCCTCGCTCATTGGCTTCGCCAAATATATTTCCGTCTCCGTATCCTCGCTCGTGTAAACACGGCTCGTATTCGGATCCGTAAACATGCTCGGTTCACGCCCTAATGGAAATCTTTTCAGGGTTGCATTGCTGTTGAATTGTCAAGGTTCTTGCGCTCTTAATCGCGCAACGAACTAATGTTAGCACATTGCAGCGACCTCGTCAAGCACTTATTTTACATTTTAAATAAAGGATTTAAAATGAAACGGAGAAAGAGGGATTTGAACCCTCGCGCCGCGTTAGCGACCTACACCCTTAGCAGGGGCGCCTCTTCAGCCTCTTGAGTATTTCTCCTTACTACTGAACTTCCTCTACCAAATGTTCCGTTTTACGCCCATTTTCCGTGACGCAAAGACTATTATACATAAGGAAAACTCGTTTGTCAACGAGTTTTCTTCCCATAAAATCAAGGTTTTTTGCGGTTTTCCGGTGCCCCAACATGTTGTGTTTCTTCTATATAAAAGGCACTATATATCTCAAGATTTTTTGTATTCCAGGATGGCGGTTTCGTACAGATCCTTTCCGTCCTTATCGATCACCACGATGACCGGAAAGTCTTCCACCTGTAATTTGCGAATGGCTTCCGTACCGAGATCATCATACGCGATCACTTCCGATGACTTGATCGTCTTTGATAAGAGTGCACCCGCACCGCCGACTGCCGCAAAATACACGGCATGGTTTCTTACGATCGCCTCATGAACCTCTTTTGTACGCTTTCCTTTTCCGATCATCCCGCGTAGACCGAGATCCAAAAGCTTCGGTGCGTACTTATCCATGCGGCTGGCCGTTGTCGGACCTGCCGATCCGATCGGGCGTCCCTCCCGTGCGGGAGACGGTCCCATATAATATATGATGTTTCCGGAAACATCGAAGGGAAGCTTCTCCCCATTTTCCAATGCTTCGTACATCCTCTTATGTGCCGCATCTCTCGCGGTATAGATCGTTCCCGTAAGATATACGTAATCTCCGGCCTGCAAGCTATCCGCATCTTCTGCAGACAAAGGCGCCGTCAAATGTCGTTCCATTTTCACCAATCCTTTTAGACTATGTTAGATTTCCGCCGAGCAATGACGATTTACATGACAGCAAATGTTCACTGCTACCGGTAACCCGGCAATATGCGTCGGATATGTTTCAATCTTCACTGCCATGGCTGTTGTCGTACCGCCAAGACCTCCCGGTCCGATCCCGGTCGCATTGATCTTGTCTAACAGTTCTTTTTCCAGGTCCCGAACGTATGCGACCGGAGACGCATCATCTGCCGGACGAAGCAATGCTTTCTTTGCAAGGAGCGCACACTTTTCAAATGTGCCGCCGATGCCGACACCGACCACCATGGGCGGACAGGCGTTGGGCCCTGCTGCCTCTACGGCATTCATGACAGCAGCTTTTACACCTTCGATCCCGTCAGCCGGCTTTAACATATAAATCTTACTCATGTTCTCGCTTCCGAATCCCTTCGGTGCGATCGTGATCTTTACCTTATCACCCGGAACGATCTCCGTGTGCAATACAGCCGGTGTATTGTCCTTCGTATTTTCGCGGATCAACGGATCCTTTACCACGCTTTTGCGGAGAAAGCCGTCCACATATCCTCTGCGAACACCTTCGTTTACGGCTTCCGTCAGATCTCCTCCGACGAAATGCACATCCTGACCGATCTGCAAAAACACGACCGCCATTCCGGTATCCTGGCAGATCGGGATCATATCCTCCCCTGCGATCTGCAGGTTTTCTTCCAATTGACGCAGGATCTTCTTGCCAAGCGGTGCCGCTTCCGTCTTTTCCGCCGTTTCCAGCGCGTTCTTCATGTCCGGCGATAAATAATGGTTCGCCGTAACACACAATTCCTTTAATGCATTTGTAATCTCGGCAACGTCTACCGTTCTTACTGTTTGCTCCATGTCTCTATCCTTATCTGAATCGTTCTTTTTCCATATGGTTTAAACGAGTGTTACTTTGCGGAAATTCTTCTTACCGCGCTTTACCACTACGCCGTCACCGGAAAGCTGCGCTTTCGTGAAGGTCGCTTTGATGTCGGCAACCTTTTCGTTATCCACGCTGACACCGCCCTGTTCCACGGCACGTCTTCCTTCGTTGCGGCTTGTAACAAGACCGGATTTTACCAAAAGCGTTACGATATCCATTTCATCGGATTGGAAGTCATCTTCCTTCAATTCGGTTGCCGGCATGTCTGCCGCATTCCCGGAACTGAACAATGCTCTTGCGGACTCCTGCGCTTTTACGGCCTCTTCCTCGCCGTGAACCATATTGGTAAGCTCGTAAGCCAAAATCTCTTTTGCCCGGTTCAACTGGCTGCCTTCCCACTTGTCCATTTCGTCGATCTGCTCCATCGGAAGGAAGGTCAGCATACGCACGCATTTAAGTACGTCCGCATCCGGAAGGTTTCTCCAGTACTGGTAGAATTCAAACGGGGATGTCTTGTTCGGATCAAGCCAAACCGCACCCTTCTGTGTCTTACCCATCTTCTTTCCTTCGGAGTTCAAAAGCAGGGTGATCGTCATGGCATATGCATCCTTGCCGAGCTTTCTTCTGATCAATTCGGTTCCGCCAAGCATATTGGACCACTGATCGTCACCGCCGAACTGCATGTTGCAGCCATAGCGCTCGTACAAAGAAAGGAAATCGTAGCTTTGCATGATCATGTAGTTAAACTCCAAAAAGCTTAAGCCCTTTTCCATACGCTGCTTGTAGCACTCCGCGGTCAACATACGATTTACGGAAAAATGTACACCGATATCACGGATAAACTCAATATAATTCAAATCTCTCAGCCACTCTGCATTGTTTACCATCATGGCCTTTCCGTCCGAGAAGTCAATGAATCGGCTCATCTGCTTCTTGAAGCACTCGCAGTTATGATCGATCTGCTCCACCGTCATCATGGTACGAAGATCGCTCCGACCACTGGGATCGCCGATCATACCGGTACCTCCGCCGACCAAAGCAATCGGCTTGTTTCCTGCCATCTGCAGTCTCTTCATCAAGCACAGCGCCATGAAATGGCCGACATGCAAACTGTCTGCCGTCGGATCAAAGCCGATATAGAAAGTAGCCTTTCCGTTATTGACCAACTCCCTGATCTCTTTTTCATCCGTTAACTGTGCAAGAAGTCCTCTTGCTTTCAGCTCCTCAAATACCTGCATTTTCTTATCTCCTTTATGTTTTACTTGTTTTTTCACAAAAAAAGCCCTTTCAGCCGAAACCGAAAGGGCAAATTAACCACGCTTAACCTTCGTTTAATTTGGCAACGATCTCCGGCAATAAACGCTCGGCATCTTCATTGGGAACCTGACAGGTTCCTGCATTTCGATGGCCACCGCCGCCGTACTCTAAACAAATGGCTCCGATATCCACATTGGAAGAACGATTCACAATCGACTTACCAATCGTAAATACAGTATTCTGCTTCTTTAAGCCCCACATTTCGTGTACGGAAATCTTGGTTTCGGGGTACATCGCATAGATCAGGAAGCGATTCCCCGTATAGATCGGATCCTCATCCTTTAAGTGAAGGATCACTACGTCGCCGACGATCTCATGAACTTTTTCCAGCTGTGCCTTAAACAGATCCTGCTGTTCAAAGAACAGATCGACTCTTTCCTTTACGTCCGGCAACTCTAAAATCTGATCGATCGGATGCTCAATGCAATAATCGATCAACTGCATCATCAATTCATAGTTGGATACACGGAAATTACGGAAACGTCCGAGACCGGTACGTGCATCCATAAGGAAGCTCAACAGTTCCCATCCCTTCGGATGAAGAATGTCTTCCATGGTAAACTGTGCGGAATCCGCTTTATCTACGGCAGCCATGATCTCGTCCGTGATACGGGGGAGCTTATCGGCGCCGCCATAATAGTTATATACAACTCTTGCTGCGGAAGGAGCATTGCCATCAATGATATAATTCTTGATGCCATGTCCGTCTACACGCAAAAGCTCACTTTCGTGATGATCGAATGCCATATGAATTCCGGGTACATAAGGCAGATTCGTGGAAATATCATGATCCGTAACCTCAATGATGCCATCCTGCATATCTTTCGGATGTACGAACTTAATGTCCTCTACCATGCCCAGCTCTTTGAAGATCATGGCACATACCAATCCGTCAAAATCGCTTCTCGTGATCAATCGATACTTTTCCATAGTTTACTTACCTCTTTCCCCATACTTATCTGACAATTATGCCAAATACATTTATTATTCTAATATTCCCATAAATGATTGTCAAGGAAACCGCGCCAAAAAACAACTATCCGCGATACCTGAGTACCATGCCGCAAAGCGGTGGCAATGTGAGTTTTAATTTGCCGCCGACGACCGGTCTTTTTACGAGCTCTGTCGTAAATCCGTTCGCATCGGTACACATCACCTGTTCCATCTCGCAATCCTTCTTTATCCCGCTCTCCCATACGGAAAACGTCTTTTCCACTTCGTGATCGTTGTTATTGATCAGGATCACGTAATGCTCGTAGCCAAAAAAGCGTACATATCCGATCAGATTGTAATCCGATGCCAGATACTTCAGACTGCCTCCGCGGAAGGCCTCGCTCTCTTTATGGATACGGATCATTTCCTTGTGGAATCGGATCAATTCGTGATCTTCATGCCCCCAGGGATAGGTGCGTCGATTGTCCGGATCCGTAAATCCGCATACACCCGCCTCATCGCCGTAATAGATCGTGGGCGCTCCCTGCCAGGTCATCTGGATAACGACCGCCTCGCGCATCACCGCTTTGTTGACATCGCTGTTGGCCGCTTCCGGTCCCATCGTATTGACACGTCCCACCTTGTGATTGGTACGGGTCAGGAAACGGGAATGGTCGTGATTGGACAATTCGTTCATCGCGATGTAACCGCTCTCCCCGGGAAAAGAAGTGCCGTGATAATGCATGGCTCCCCAGAAGGAATCCGCATTTCCCAAAAGATCCTGGCGGAAATCGTCGCTGTGCTTTTGCATACCGGTCAAAAACCAGGTAACCGGCTCCATGAATGCATCGTAATTCATAACGGTGTCCCAGCCACCGTCCTCGATCCATGCTTTCGGCGAGCCGTAATGCTCTGCCAAAACGATCGCTTCGGGATTTGCCTCCCTGACGGATCTTCGGAAATCTTTCCAAAACTGCCGGTTAAACTCGGGGGAATGTCCCAGATCCGCCGCTACGTCAAGTCTCCAGCCGTCCGCATTAAACGGAGGGGAAACCCATTTCTTGCCTATATATAAGATATAGTCATATAAATGTCTGGAATTCTCATAATTCAACTTCGGTAAGGTGTCATGTCCCCACCAACCGTCATATGTCGGGTTATACGGCCAGCGATGCTGATCGTAAAAATGGAAGAACTCTCGATAAGGACTGTCCGCGGATACATAACCGCCCTTGTCATAGCCTTCGAAATTCTCATAGATCCGCTCGCGGTCCAGCCACTTGTTAAAAGAACCGCAGTGATTGAATACACCGTCGAGTATGACTTTCATTCCGCGTCTGTGCGCTTCTTCCACCACCTGTGCGAACAATCTGTCGCTGGCTTCGAGATTATCCGGATGTGCCACTCTTTGAATGTAGCGCGTCGCATGCGAATTGTCATGATCGCCGGGCTGCAGAAGTTCACCCGAATCCCGCACGATCTTTCCGAAGTGCGGATCGATATGATCGTAATCCTGAATATCGTACTTGTGATTGGAAGGGGAGACAAAGAGCGGATTAAAATAGATCACTTCGATCCCCAGATCCTGCAGATAATCCATCTTGTCCAATACACCCTGCAGATCGCCGCCGTAGAATTCCCGCACACCCATGGTCGCAGGATATTTGTTCCAGTCTTTTACCTGTGTGACATGTTCGCCAATGTAGTTATACTCATCGTCCAGCACATCATTCGACGGATCGCCGTTATAGAAACGATCCACATAAATCTGATACATAACGGCACCGATCGCCCAGCGCGGCACGGTCTGTCCCGGGATCAGTTCAAACATATAACATTCCTCGGGGGCCTTCGCCACACCGCGGAAATCATAAACGCAGACGATCTTGCCTGCCGTGATCTCAAAATAGTAGTTGATCTTTTCGTTATCCAATTCGACTTCATGCATGTAATAATCGAAAAGCTCGTCGCTGCGGAATTTGATCATCGGTGTCTTCTGGCCCTTGCACACAAAAGAAACCTTGTCAACATTGTTGACAGCGGCACGAAAACGGATCGTAACGGTTGTATAAGGTCTTGGATTTGGAGGACTGATGAACTCCTCAGACATATCGGAAAACAATGCACGCTTGTTTAATACCGGCCGCATTTCCGACATATATTGTTGTGTCCTGGCTAGAAAAGGATTATCACTGTAAGCCATTGAAAAAACCCCCGATTCATAATACCAATACAGCCATTATTATACCATATTCACAAAGGGCAGGCAAATAAAAATGGGCAGGAAAAAAGACAGCGTCGCACAGCTGTCTTTTTCGAGAAGGTATTTCTTTGGGGTATAGCAAAAAACTATGTAATGTATTGGGGGGTTACAAGTACATAATACCCATAACCCCCTATTTCGTCTAGTTTCACGTTTCACAAATTTACTAATTGATTTGGGATTTTTTTGGTCAATTTGCACAATTTAGGCGAACAGCCCCTCAAATTCCTCGCGTGTAATACGTTCTTTTTCCAGTAAGAGCGACGCGCAGCTATGCAAAATCGCTTCGTTTTCAAGGATGATCTTCTTTGCCTTGGCATAGCAGGAATCCACGATCAGCTTCACTTCTTCGTCGATCTTGCCGGCGGTTTCCTCGCTGTGCTTTCTCGCATGTGCCAGATCGCGGCCAAGGAAGACGTCATCGCCCTCTTCGTCGTAATTTAACATACCGATATCCTGTGACATACCGTAACGCGTTACCATGCCTCTGGCAAGCTGTGTCGCACGCTTGATATCGGAGGATGCACCGGTCGTCACATCATCGAAGATGATCTCTTCGGCAATTCGTCCGCCCAAAGACACCATGATCTCCTGCTCCAATTCACCCTTGGTGTGGAACATTTCATCTCTGGAGGGAAGCGGCATGGTATAACCCGCAGCGCCTTCGCCCGTAGGGATAATGGAAACCGTATAGACCGGTCCCACATCCGGAAGTACATGGAAGAGGATCGCATGTCCTGCCTCGTGGTATGCCGTGATCTTCTTTTCCTTATCGGAAATGATACGGCTGTGTTTCTCTGTACCGATGCCCGTACGGATAAATGCCTTCTTCACATCTTCATCCTGAATGAATCCGTGATCGGCCTTTGCCGCGGTAATGGCGGCTTCGTTTAGCAGATTCTCCAGATCGGCACCCGTATAGCCGGCTGTCGTCTGCGCCAAATGCTTCAGATCCACATCTTCGGCAAGGGGCTTGTTTTTTGCATGTAATTCCAAGATCTCTTCGCGTCCCGCAACATCGGGAGTCGCAACGGTGATCTTTCGGTCAAATCGTCCCGGACGCAGGATCGCGGGATCGAGAATATCCACTCGGTTCGTTGCGGCCATAACGATAATGCCTTCGTTTGCCGTAAAACCGTCCATTTCCACCAAAAGCTGATTTAAGGTCTGCTCGCGTTCATCGTGGCTTCCGCCCATACCGGCACCGCGCTTTCTTGCAACGGCATCGATCTCATCGATAAATACGATACAGGGCTTGTTCTTTTCCGCATCCTCAAAAAGGTCGCGCACACGGGAAGCACCGACACCGACGAACATTTCCACGAAATCGGAACCCGAGATCGAGAAAAACGGCACACCGGCCTCTCCTGCCACCGCCTTTGCAAGCAAGGTCTTACCGGTACCGGGGCGACCTTCCAAAAGCACGCCTTTCGGAATCCGCGCACCGAGTTTGGAATATTTCTCGGGATTTCGAAGGAAATCCACGATCTCCTCCAGCTCTCCCTTTTCTTCTTTGAGCGCCGCAACGTCCTTCAGCGTCACATCCTCCGGCCCGCCGACGCTTAGCTTTGCCCGGTTCTTGCCGAAGCTCATCGCCCGCCCGGCAGAGGAATTCCCCGACATCTGCCCGTTGAAGAGCACCATCAAAAAGACAATACCGATGAACACGATGATGACCGGAAGCATGATCGTCGTAAACCATGTCTCCTGCGGAATATTGTTACGAAGAACCGGAATATTGTTCTTTTCCAGCATGTCTTCCATTTTTTCAACGTCCGCCACAAACAAAACACTCCGCGAACCGTTTTCGAACTCCACGTTCAACTGACCGGAAGGCGTCTGCTTATTGGGCTGGATCTCCACCTGCATGACCTTTCCGTCGGCCACGTCTTTCTTAAACTGCGCCCGTGTGTACGTCTCCGAATTGCTCTTGCTCATTTCCAAATAGATGCTCAAAAACAGTAAAACGATGATCGGGACAAAGAACAGTCCCGGGCTTATCATTCTTTTTTTCAAAACTTTCCTCCTGTGCGCAGCCGCTAAACTGCCCGAAACGAACTAGTCGTTTTCCACTACACCGATATATGGTAAATTCCTGTATTTCTGGTCAAAATCCAATCCATAGCCGACCACGAACAGATCCGGAACCTCAAATCCCACATAATCCGCTTGGATGTCCACCACGCGCCTTGACGGCTTATCGAGCAAAGAACATAATTTCAGGCTCTCGGGCTTTCTCGTCTCCAAAAGTCCCATAACATAAGAAAGTGTCCGTCCGGTATCCACGATATCCTCGACCACGATCACATTTTTCCCGTCGATCGAAAAATCCAGATCCTTCAACATCCGCACTTCCCCGCTCGACGTCTTGCCGGAGCCGTAACTGGACAGGGAAATAAAGTCCATCTTCACATCCAGCGAAATCCGCTTGGCCAGTTCGCATGCAAAGAAACTCGCACCCTTTAAGGCACATACCAAAACAATTTCTTTTCCTTCATATTCTTCGGTGATCTGCTTCCCGATCTCCCGAATACGGGCATCGATCTGCTCTTCCGTAAAAAGAAGACGTATCTTATCCGTCATAACACACCTCCAAAACCTGTCGCGTCTCTTCCGTGATCTTATAATATGCACTGATCCGATACCCCGTCACCCAAAGGATATGCGACCCTTCCGCAAGGAGCGCGATCTCGTCTCTCATCAGCAATGGTATTTTAGCATTCACAAAGTAGTCTTGCAACTTTTGTTTTTGCCCGGGCGCGCAGTACAGGTAATCTCCCTCCTTGCGATGCCTTAGGCAGGGCGTCTCTTTTATCTTATCAAAATCGAACCATTTTACGCTCTCACCGGTCGGGATCTCCATCCCCGCTTCATACGCAAACACGCGCATCGTAATCTTTGGAAGCGGCTTTTCTTTTTCCCGGCCCTTCGTTCGGATCCACAGATCCTCCTGCTCCGCCACGGCTTCCAGATCATAGATCAGATCGATCCGATGCCCGCTCTCCCTCCGGGACAAAGAACGTACGTCTTCCACATGAACACGGCTGATATCCTTCTTTTTCCCGCCGGCTGCGGCGATCATCTCATAGATCAGCATGGAGGTTAGATACGGATCGTAGGAAAGCAGCTTCTTTTTGTCTATCCTGCAATATCCGTCCCCGGTTTCCACAGACTCCGTAAACGCCTTTTTTACCGCAGAACGCAAGAATCCGTCGGCCTCTCGTACGAACGCAGCGGATGTTGCGATATGTGTCGTAGCTCCCGGTACCATCTCTTCCGCCGTCGGTAAGATATCGTGCCGGATGCGGTTTCTGGCATAGGCCGTATCGAAATTGCTTTCGTCCGTTACGTGGGAAAGCCCTTCTTTTTCCAGATAGGCTTCGATCTCGGCGCGCGAGACACACAACAGCGGTCGGATATAGGAATCCCGCACGGGAGCCATCCCCGCAAGCCCCGTCACGCCGCTTCCGCGGAACAAATGAAAGAGCACCGTTTCCGCCTGGTCGTTTTCATGATGGGCCAGCGCCACTTTCTCACCGTTTGTTGCGTATTTTTCAAAAATCTCATAGCGCAGGCGACGAGCCGCTTCTTCCGTGCCGAGCCCCTCCGCCTTGCAAAGCCCTGTGACATCAACCTTTTCGCAATCCACGGGGATCTCAAGGGTTTTGCAAAGATCTGTCACAAATTCCTGCTCCGCATCGCTCTCCGCACGCAGTCCGTGATGGACATGCACGGCCTTTAGCGTGATCCCCAGCGTTTCCCTGTGATCGGAAAGGATCTTCAAAAGACAAACCGAGTCCGCACCGCCGGAAAGCGCAACCCGAACCGTGTCGTTTTGCGCCGTCATATGATGTTCCTTCATATATTCCAATACTCTTTTTTGCATATCGTTTCCTTTTGTTTCAGACTTCGCACTCATGCGGATCTTTCTTACTATTTTACCCTATTATGGAAAAAGAAAAAGGACATTCTTCGGATAACCTTCGGAATGTCCTTATTTCATCTTAAATACGATTTCGCCCTCATGAACCAGGCCCAGCTTTTCCTTGGCCACCTCTTCAATATAGGCCTGCGTCTGCGTATATTTCTTAAACTCTTCGAGTTCTGCCGTCCGTTCGTCTTCCTTGGCGATCGCTTCCTGCAAAACCGCAACCTGCTTTTCATATGCTTTTTTCTTATTGGTAAGCCGGATGCTGTTGACCGATACCACAACCAGGAGTAATAGCACGATCAAGGTGACAGCAAACATACCTGCGCGGTTTTCACCTCCGCGCCGGAAGGCCACTCGTCTGTGTTTTTTACGACTCATAAGATTTCCCTGTAACACCCTTTACATACATTTTCATTATTTGAGCGCAGAAAATCATCCACTCTAAATAATGTTGACATAAAATTATAGTAAACTATTTTATGTTTACCGTCAAGGTGTATTCGGGAATTTTACAAATATTTGAAAAGTTCCTTGGCTTCGTCCTTTTTCGCGGTATCCGCCACGCTCAAGACCTCGACGCGAACATCCTTATTTCCGAAATTAATGGTGATCTCATCACCCACTTTTACATCCACGGAGGCCTTTGCAACCTTTCCGTTGATCATGACACGACCGGCATCGCACGCCTCGTTTGCAACCGTACGGCGTTTGATCAGACGTGACACCTTTAAATACTTATCCAGTCTCATGTTTGCTCCTGTTTATTCCGATTCCCACCGGTTTCCGACATCATACGTTTTGAAAATCCCGGACGGGAATTCATATGGGAAGTGAAAAAAAGAGACCAACTATGTCAGTTGGTCTCTTTCTCGCTCAGTATGACTTCCGACTAGTTAACTAAGTCCTTTAATGCCTTACCTGCTTTGAACTTAGGTGCCTTTGAAGCTTTGATCTTCATGGTCTTACCAGTCTGAGGATTTCTACCCTCTCTAGCTGCTCTCTTAACAACTTCGAATGTACCGAATCCAACTAACTGAACCTTTCCACCCTTCTTAAGCTCTTTGCCAACTACATCTGTGAAAGCCTTAAGTGCCTTCTCTGCATCCTTCTTGGAAAGATCAGCGCTGTCTGCGATAGCTGCAACTAATTCTGTCTTATTCATTCGTTCATTTCCTCCTCTTACTGAGTCTAAAATATTTTTTTGTACTGCACGCAGTACCTACTAATATATATACCTATTTTGTGGTCGTTTGTCAAGGCAAAAATGCCGAAAAATCCCCATTTTTCAAGGTTTTTCGGCATTTTATGTTACCTAGTTGATGTTTCTGTAAACCACAAGATGTTGTGACAAACGTGTCACAGCATTTCGTTGATCATCTTTACCACGGTTTCTCCGAGTTCTTTGCTCTTCTTATCTGCATCTTCCAGGCTTTCTCCCTTGATTCCGTAGTAGAATTTCACCTTCGGCTCGGTACCGGAAGGACGTACGCAGATCCATGCATCATCTGTCAGATCATAGTAAAGAACGTTCGACTCGGGCAGTCCGGTCTCGGACTCTTTGCCGGTCGCAAGATCCACAACCTTACCTGTCTTGTAATCTCTCGTGCTCACTACCTTGTAATCGCCAAAGGCCTTCGGCGGATTCTCCCGCAGGGTATTCAAGATGCTCTGGATCTTTTCAAGACCTTCTTTGCCCTTTAAGGTGATGGACTGAATGTCGTCCTTGTAATAACCGTACTTCTCGTACAGATCGATCATGGCATCCCATAAGGTCTTGCCCTGTGTCTTATAGAAGGCTGCTGCCTCGCAAAGTGCCATGGTGGCAACGATCGCATCCTTATCCCTTGCATGGGTACCGATCAGGCAGCCGTAGCTTTCCTCGAAACCGAAGAGGTAGGTGCCTTCACCCTTCTCTTCAAATCCTAAGATCTGCTGGCCGATATACTTAAATCCGGTCAACACTTCGATCAGCTTTACGTTGTATGCCTTTGCAATGGCATCGGCTAAGTTGGTCGTAACGATCGTCTTGATCAGCGCGCCGTCAGCGGGAAGTCCCTTCGTAGCCTTTCTCTGACTGATCTCATATTCCGCCAGGAGGCATCCGGACATATTTCCGGTCAATGTATGATACTCGCCGGTCTTTGCATCCTTTACATAGACACCGAGTCTGTCGGCATCCGGATCGGTTGCAAGTACCAGTTCCGCATTCTTTTCTTTTGCCAGCTTCAAGCCAAGTTCAAAGGCTTCCGCAGCCTCGGGATTCGGATAGGACACTGTCGGGAAATCTCCGTCCGGAAGTTCCTGTTCGGGAACAACATAGACATTCTCAAATCCGAGTTCCTTCATGACACGTCTTGCCGGAATGTTACCGGTCCCGTGCAAAGGAGAATAAACGATGGACAGATCCTTTTGCGCTTCCTTGATGGAATCCCAATGGATCACCTGGCTCTTTAACTCCTCGATATAAGGATCGTCGATGTTTGCCCCGATGTTTTCGTAAAGCCCTGCTGCCTTTGCGGCTTCTTTGTCCATGGTCTTCACCGTAGCATAATCGGTGATAGCCTTTACCTCTGCCATGATACCCTTGTCATGCGGCGGTGTGATCTGTGCGCCGTCTTCCCAGTATACCTTGTAGCCGTTATATTCCGGCGGATTGTGGCTCGCCGTGATATTGATACCTGCCGTGCATCCCAATTTGCGGACCGCATAGGATAACTCCGGTGTCGGACGCAAAGACTCGAATACATAAGCCTTGATGCCGTTTGCCGCAAGGCAAAGACCTGCTTCGTCGGCAAATTCCGGACTGAAATGTCTGGAATCAAAGGCGATGGCAACGCCCTGGCTCTGCTTTCCCTGCTTGATAATATAATTTGCGAGACCCTGTGTCGCTTTCCGTACCACGTAAGGATTCATTCGGTTGGTTCCGGCACCGATCACGCCGCGAAGGCCTGCCGTACCGAATTCCAGATCCTTATAGAAGCGATCTTCGATCTCTTTTTCGTCACCCGCGATCGCACGAAGCTCTTCTTTGGTCTTCTCATCGAAATACGGGTTTGCTAACCAAGATTCATATACCTCTTTGTAACTCATTCAAATACCTCCAATCTTTCCCATTCTATTTTCATCTTATGTTAGAACAATGCTCATTTCAAGTATTTCTTTACTCCGTTTCTTCCCTGACCAGATCGGAGAACGAGTAGGTCGCATCCTGTTCGCTGTCATCGACTTCGATGTTATAACTTCTCGTTACATAACCGTCTCTGCGCAGGGAAATAATGTACGTTCCCTTCTTTTTCTCAAAGCTGATCGGAACGATACCGACATACGCTCCGTCCACGTACAGCTCCGCATTGACCGGAGCATCCACATATACTCGGTATTCGGATGCCGAACTGATGGTGGATGTACCCGTAGTGGTTCCCGTCGTAGCACCGGAGCCTGTA
>JAILOQ010000058.1 GCA_024690725.1 Lachnospiraceae bacterium | reverse complement strand
TTTACAGGAGAGATAAAAATGGATCGAAATGAAAAGATTCGGGACAACAGTGAATATGAATCATTGCACAAGCCGGTACTTGTGGATGAAGGGTTAAAGTCGATACAGATCGTAATGCCGATCGTTGTGTTTGTGTTGATCATTGCGGTGATGCTTGTTTATGTGGGGGTTCAGGAGAAAAGCACGGTCGAACATGCTGAGCAGGTAACGAATCAGATGGCGGAGTATATTGCGGATAATATCGCAAACGAGATGGATTATGCAAAGAGCAGCATCCGGTTTGTTGCGTCGAACGTTTCGAGTTCCATGACGAGTGATACGCTCGAGAACCCGTCTGCGGTCATTGCGCCGATGGTGGTCAATTCGCCGTTTGATGATATTGAATATATCCGGGCCGATGGAATGAATGTGATGAACATCGGGGAGGCGTTCGATGCCAGTGACAGGGTGTATTACATCGAGGGTATGAAGGGAAAGACGGGGATCTGGAACAATTTCCATCCGAAGACGTCGAAGGAGACGTTGATGAATTTCTATACGCCGATCGAGTATGAGGAAGAGATCGTGGGTGTCTTGACCGGGTATATCGCGGCGACAACGCAGCTCAGCCCGTTGTTTGAGACAAAGCTGTACGGGGAAGATATATATGGTTTTTTGGTGGATGAAAATGATATGATCATCTGTTCCACGTTTGAAACGGAATTCATACCGGATCTGTCAATGGATATGTTCATGGATCAGTTCGGGCTTAACGAGGAGCAAAAGGAGATGGTGCGCAGTACGATCGGCAATGCGGGCGTCGTAGCGTCTACGCATAAGGAGCCGGCCGGCAGTGGAAGATTGTGTGTGGTCAGGATCCCCGATACGGAGTGGAAGGTGGCGGTTTACGTGCCGGAGGATTCCGTTCGTGCCATCGCAAGGGAGAATACGAGCGATGCCGTGATAACGATGCTCATCATCAGTCTGATCCTGATCTGCTTTGTGACCTATGTTCTTTTAAAGGGCCTGCAAAGAAGGCAGGAGATCACAAAGGAGAATGAGAAGCTCGAAGAAGAAAACAGAGTCTTCAATGAGGAGAATAAGCGCGCGTTCAAGGAGATCTCCGCGATCCGGGATATCATTGCGAGCGCGAACATGGGAACGTGGCGGATCGAACTGATCGACGGAAAGGACCCTTGCATGTATGTCGATAAGACGATGCAGGATATTTTAGGCATTTCCGGACAGGGAATGACGCCGCAGCAGATATACAAACACTGGTTTGAGAATATTATGGAGCAGGCGATGCCTTCCGTTTTGGCAAGTGTTGAGAAGATGAAAAAGGGCGCATTCGATGAGAATACGTATCTGTGGAAGCACCCGACCAAGGGAGAGCGCTATGTCAGATGCGGCGGAACCTCGCAAAAGGTCTATGGCGGTTATATCTTAAGCGGCTATCATTACGATGTGGATGATGCCGTCCGTGAGGATATGGCGGAGGTTGTCATGCTGGAAAACGCCCTCGACGAAAAGAACGATTACTATAACATCTTAGGCAAGATCGCAGGGATCTACAACAGCCTTCATGTGGTCGATTTAGCGGAAGATAAGGCGAGAGAGTTTAGCGCAAGCAAAGAAGTGCATCGCATTGCGGATCATGAGCAGGGGGCGATCGAGATGATGAAACAGACCATGACGGCACTTCCTGTGGAGGAATACGTGGAGCGTGCCCTGGAGTTTACGGATCTTACCACGATCGCAGAGCGGATGCGGGACAAAGAACATGTTTCGGCACAGTTGGTCGGTAAGAATCTCGGATGGTTCCTCGCAAGCTTCATAACGATGGAGACGGATGAAGACGGGAAGCCGACGAAGGTGATCTTTACGACGCAGAGCATCGATGAGGCCAAAAAGAAAGAGGAGAGCCTGATCCATAAGTCACGGACGGATGAGCTTACGGGCCTTATGAACCGCCGTGCATATGAAGAAGATATCTACGAAGTAAACAATGTGCCGACGGATGAGAATTTTGTTTCGATGGCGCTGGATGTCAACAGGCTGAAGATGGTAAACGATACCCTGGGACATGCTGCGGGCGATGAACTGCTTATCGGTGCAAGTGCATGTATGGAAAAGTGCTTTGGTCCGTACGGAAGACTCTACCGAACCGGAGGCGATGAGTTTATTGCCATTCTTTGTTGTGATGATGTGAAGTTAAAAGAAGTGCTGGAACATTTTGAAGAGACGATGAAAGGCTGGAAGGGCGAGCTGGTTGATTCTTTGACGGTTTCCTACGGCTATGTTACGGCGCGGGAAGAGCCGAAGATGACGGTGCGAGAGCTTGGTGTCATTGCGGATAAAAGAATGTATGAGGCGAAATCGGAGTTTTATAAAAAGACAGGTTTTGACCGGAGAGGTACATCCGGAATCCGTATGTAAAGCAAATAGATGATTTCTTGCGATGGAAAGGAAGGCTGTAGAAAATGAGAAATGTGGTAGAAGGGTTGTGGAAAAAGGCGATTGCCGGTCTTTTGGCCGTTGTGGTAGCGACAGCGTATCTGCCGGTGAGCGTCATGGCGACGGTGCCGCAGCAGGTTGTGGATGCGGAAACCGCGGGTTCTGACGTGGCTGAGCCGGAAAATACGGCGGAAAATCCGGAGACGGTCAGTGCGGACACGCTCGTTCCGGATGAAGATGTGCAAGAGGAACCGGAGGATTCGGAGGAAGCAGTGATCGAGCCGGAAGGAGTTATGGATACGGAGGATGCAAGTATTCCGGCGCCGGATGAAACTTATAATTCGAACAATGTCTGGTCAGATACTTTGATTATTACTGCGAATAAAACGGTCAAGCTCCGTAATTTGGTGAAGGATAATACCGGTAGTGCGAGTTCTCCTATAAAGATTTGCGGTAATGTAAACGTGAACCTGGTCATTGAAGGGGATGTGGTTCTTAGAGGAAACAGCTATTTAATATCTGCCGGGATTGAAGTGGAAGAGGGAGCCACCGTTAATATCTATGGATTGCCTGGATCGACGCTTACGGTGACCGGAGGTAAATACGGCGCCGGGATCGGTGGGATAGGGTATGGAGACGCCGATGCAAGTAATGATAAGGCAGGGAATATAAATATCTATTCCGGTACCATTACTGCAACAGCTGGCACAGGTGGCGGAGCCGGGATCGGATCGGGGCAGCATTCCTCTGCTTCCAATATCACAATTTACGGAGGAAATATTAAAGCGATCGGAACAGATGGCGGAGCCGGGATCGGATCGGGATATGGTACGAGCGGCAATTCTAACGTTGTAAAGGTAGGAGACTATGATGGCGGGAATATCAGGATTTCCGGAGGGATCGTACGGGCAGCGGCCGTTGATTACAATTTTGACGATTTTAATTTTTCGGATACATCGACCTGGTATGCAACGGTTTCGGAAACATCAT
>JAILOQ010000025.1 GCA_024690725.1 Lachnospiraceae bacterium | reverse complement strand
CTGGTGAACCGCGCGAAGTGGTCGCTCATAAAGGCCTGCGGCATGACGGAAGAGGATGCACATCGCTATGTGCAAAAGCAGGCGATGGACCTGTGCTTATCCAAGCGCGAAGTGGCGGAAAACATCCTGAGAACCTATGGGTAAAACGCGGATTCTCATCACGGGAAATCCGAAAAAAATAAAAGAAAGTAATTGACATTTATATAAAATAGGTGTAACTTACTAAACGAAGAGGCAAAGGCGTCTTTTCTGTAACTAAATGCAGAAAAGGCGCTTTTGTCTTTTCTTGTTTCCAGAAAGGAGAATAAAAAATGGGAGCAAAATCAGTACCGGAGTATTTTGGAACAAATGTATTTGACGACAGAACGATGCGTGCAAGACTTTCCGCAAAGGTGTATGCAAGTCTGAAAAAGACGATCGACGAGGGCACAAAGCTTGACAGCAACGTGGCAGAGTCGGTGGCAACGGCCATGAAGGAATGGGCACTGGAAAAAGGTGCGACACATTACACACATTGGTTCCAGCCTTTGACAGGTGTGACAGCAGAGAAGCATGATTCCTTTATTTCCCCTTCACCGGACGGAAGCGTTATCATGGAGTTTTCCGGCAAGGAGCTCATCCAGGGTGAGCCGGATGCATCGAGTTTCCCGACCGGCGGGATCCGTGCAACGTTCGAGGCGAGAGGATATACAGCTTGGGATCCTACGTCTTATGCATTTATTAAAGATAAGACCTTATGTATTCCCACAGCCTTCTGTTCTTACGGCGGTGAGGCACTCGATAAGAAGACCCCCTTACTTCGTTCCATGGAGGCGTTGAATAAACAGGCGCTTCGAATTCTCAGATTATTCGGTAACGACACGGCAAAGAACGTTCGTACTTCCGTAGGACCGGAGCAGGAGTACTTCCTGATCACCAAGGAAATGTACGATCAGAGACCGGACCTTAAATATACCGGCAGAACCTTGTTTGGTGCAAAGGCGCCGAAGGGACAGGAAATGGACGATCACTACTTTGGTGTGATCAAGCCCAGAGTTCAGGCTTACATGAACGATCTGAACGAAGAGCTTTGGAAGCTCGGCATCCTTGCAAAGACCGAGCATAACGAAGTAGCACCGGCACAGCATGAGCTGGCACCGATCTACTCCACCACAAACCTTGCGACCGATCAGAACCAGCTGATGATGGAGATGATGCAGAAGGTTGCTTCCAGACACGGTCTGGTATGTCTCCTTCATGAGAAGCCGTTCGCAGGTGTAAACGGAAGCGGTAAGCACAACAACTGGTCCATGGCGACCGATACCGGCATAAACCTTCTTTCTCCCGGTGATACACCGTATGAGAATGCACAGTTCTTACTGTTCTTATGTGCGGTCATCAAGGCCGTTGACGATTATCAGGATCTGCTTCGTCTGTCCGTTGCCACTGCAGGTAACGACCACAGACTTGGCGCAAACGAGGCACCTCCGGCGATCATCTCCGTATTCCTCGGCGATGACCTTTCCGCGATCCTGGATGCGATCGAAAATGACAAGCCGTATAAGCAGGATGAAGCAAAGATCATGAAGCTCGGCGTTGACGTGCTTCCGAGATTTGCAAGAGACAATACCGACAGAAACCGTACTTCACCGTTTGCATTTACCGGTAACAAGTTTGAGTTCAGAAGTCTTGGTTCTTCCAACAGTATCGCTTGTGCAAACATGATGTTGAACGCAGCGGTTGCAGAATCCTTGAAGGTTTACGCAGACCGTTTGGAGAATACCGATAACTTCGAAGTAACCTTACATGAGATGATCAAAAAGACCATCAAGGATCATAAGAGAATCCTCTTTAACGGTAACGGTTATGACAATGCATGGGTAGAAGAGGCAGTGAAGGTAAGAGGCCTTTCCAATTACAGAACCACACCGGATTGTATGCCGCACTTACTTGATGAAAAGAACGTTAAGATGCTGACAGCACACAAGGTCTTCACAGAGGCAGAGCTTAAGAGCCGTTGCGAGATCATGCTGGATAACTACTGCAAGCAGGTTCTCATCGAGGCTACGACCATGACGGATATGGCACGTAAGCAGATCCTTCCTGCGATCGAGTGCTACACCAATAAGTTGGCAAACGCAGTTGCGGGTAAGAAAGCAGTTGTAGGTAACTTAAGCTGCTCTTACGAGACGGATGTGATCCAAAGACTTTCCGTTTTGGCTGATCAGATCTATGTCAGAAGCAACGATTTGGAAAAGAACATCCACATGACCGGGGATGCGGAAGATATTATCAAGGAAAGTGCAGTGATCCGCGATACGATCCTTCCGGGAATGGCACAACTCAGAGCAGCGGCAGACGAAGCGGAGACCATTGTTTCCACCGAATGCTGGCCTTATCCCTCTTACGGCGACCTGCTTTTCAGCGTGAAATAATATTCGATCAGAGAGGAAAGAAACATGACCAAATACATCTTTGTGACCGGCGGTGTCGTGTCCGGTCTCGGTAAAGGAATCACCGCAGCTTCTTTGGGACGCTTGCTCAAGGCAAGAGGACTGAAGGTGGCCGCACAGAAACTGGATCCATATATCAACGTGGATCCGGGTACGATGAGTCCCTATCAGCACGGTGAAGTGTATGTGACCGAGGACGGTGCGGAGACAGATCTGGATTTGGGGCATTATGAGCGCTTCATTGACGAGGATCTGAACAAGTACTCCAACTTAACGTCGGGAAGGGTGTATTGGAACGTATTAAACAGAGAAAGACGCGGTGAATACCTGGGCTCAACAGTCCAGGTAATTCCGCATATCACAAACGAGATCAAGGAATTTATCTACAGCGTCGGCAAGAAGAGCAATGCGGACGTCGTGATCACGGAGATCGGCGGCACCATCGGTGACATCGAATCTCAGCCGTTCATTGAAGCGGTAAGACAGATCTCCCTCGAGGTCGGGAGAAAGAACAGCTTGTTTCTTCACGTAACGCTCGTGCCGTTCTTGCACGGGTCGGAAGAACACAAGTCCAAACCCACGCAGCACTCCGTTAAGGAATTACAGGGGATGGGTGTGCGCCCGAACCTGCTGATCCTTCGTTGTGATGAGCCCTTAGAGGTTGGAATTTTTAAAAAGATTGCCCTTTTTTGTAATGTTGATGAAGATTGTGTAATTGAAAACCGAACCCTACCCAACCTCTATGCGGCTCCCTTAATGTTAGAGGAAGCTAACTTTTCAAGTATCGTCTGCAGAGAACTTGAGATAAACGCTCCGGATCCGGACCTTACGGAATGGACGAAGATGGTGGAGCGTGTCAACAACCTCTCCAAAGAAGTACATATCGGTCTGGTCGGAAAATACGTCCAGCTGCACGATGCATATCTGTCCGTTGCGGAAGCACTCCGTCATGCGGGATTTCCGCTGGATGCCCGCGTGGAGATCGAATGGATCGACTCGGAGCAGCTGAACAAAGAAACCGTGGAAGAGACCTTAAAAGATATCGACGGCATTATCGTACCCGGTGGCTTCGGTGACAGAGGCATCGATGGTATGATCTTGGCATGCGAATACGCAAGAACCCATAAGATCCCGTATTTCGGAATCTGTCTTGGCATGCAGATCGCCGTCATCGAATATGCAAGACACGTCCTTGGGTTAGCAAATGCGAACTCCGGTGAGTTTGATGAGCGCTGCAAGGACAAGGTGATCGATTTCATGCCGGGACAAAGCGATTCCATCGACAAGGGCGGAACCCTTCGTCTGGGTGCTTATCCGTGTAAGATCAAGGCAGGGACGAAGCTCGAGGAATGCTACAAAAAGCAGGAGATTCAGGAACGTCATCGTCACAGATACGAGTTCAACAACGATTATCGCAAGGCTTTCGAAGAAGCCGGTGCGACCTTTGCGGGAACCTCACCCGACAACAAACTGGTCGAAGAAATGGAACTTTCCGAGTTACCGTTCTTTTTAGGTGTGCAGTACCATCCGGAATTCAAATCCCGTCCGGACAAAGCACATCCGTTGTTTTTAAAATTTATTGAGGAGGCCTTAAACTGTCATGGCAATTCATGAGGAATGCGGTGTATTCGGAATCATAGGAAATCAGGCGACAGACGTGGCCCACAGCGTGTATCTGGGGCTATACGCCCTGCAGCACAGAGGGCAGGAGAGCTGTGGTATCGTGGTCGGCGAAGACGGCATGTTTTATTCCCATAAGGACTTGGGTTTAGTCGGTGACGTCTTTTCCAAGGAGGTCTTAGCCTCCCTTCCCGAAGGAAACATGGCGATCGGACATGTCCGGTACGGAACGACCGGCGGCAATACACGCAACAACTGTCAGCCTCTCATAGTCAATCATCAAAAAGGAAAGTTAGCATTGGCTCACAATGGTAACTTAACGAATGCACTTTCGCTTCGGGACGAGCTCGAATTGTCCGGAGCGATTTTTCATACCACTTCGGATACCGAGACGATCTGCTATGTGATCACGAGACAGCG
>JAILOQ010000013.1 GCA_024690725.1 Lachnospiraceae bacterium | reverse complement strand
ATCGTACAGGAAGCAAAGCTCGATCAGCTCGACGAACACGGGTATATGCATTTCTACGTAACCGAGAATGCCGGAATGCATGGCTGGTATTGTACCGGCGGTAAGGCGATCCCCGTCACCTGGGAAAAGAAGGGTGATACGGTCGCTACCAGATATTATAATGCAGACGGGGAAGAGATTACCGTAAACATCGGTAAAACCTATATTGCGATTGTAAGATCTACGGATTGGGACAAGCTGGATATTCATTGATTTTGTAAGAAGTTAATGCACCCCTTTTCCTTCACGGGAGAGAGGTGCATTTTGTTTTATTGCCGGAGTCATCCGGAAATGCCGGTGGAGCGCCGAATGCGGCAGATGCGCCGGATGCGCCGGATGCGCCGGATGCGCCGGATGCGGCCCGGATGCGGCCCGGATGCGGCAGATGCGGTAAATGCGCCGGATGCGGCAGACACGGCAGTGAGGAACGGAAATGGATTTGGAAAGACAAAAACACGCGCCCATTTATGAAGCATTGGAGCGGTTTCGAAAACAGAGAGTGGTTCCGTTTGATGTACCCGGCCATAAACGCGGCCGCGGCAACCCCGAGCTCGTGGAGCTGTTGGGGGAGAAGTGCGTCAGTCTGGATGTAAATTCCATGAAGCCTTTGGACAATCTCTGCCACCCGATCTCCGTCATCAAGGATGCGGAAGATCTGGCTGCGGATGCCTTCGGTGCGGAGCATGCCTTTTTGATGATCGGCGGCACGACCTCAGCCGTGCAGAGCATGATCTTATCCGTCTGTAAAAAGAACGACAAGATCATCCTTCCGCGCAACGTCCACAAGAGTGTGATCAACGCCCTGATCCTTTGCGGCGCCACGCCCGTTTACGTGGAGCCGAAGACCAACGAGCAGATCGGTATCGCACTCGGCATGGAGACCGACAAGTTAAAAAAGGTCATTGCGGAACATCCCGATGCCGTCGCGGTCTTTATCAACAATCCGACCTACTACGGTATCTGTTCGGATCTAAAGTCTGTCGTTGAGATCTCACATGCGGCCGGCATGCAGGTACTCGTGGACGAAGCACACGGAACGCATCTGTATTTCGGCGATGAGCTCCCGCTTTCCGCCATGCAGGCAGGTGCGGATTACGCTGCGATCTCGATGCACAAGTCCGGCGGAAGCCTGACACAGAGTTCCATTCTTTTGACAAACAACGGGGTAAATGCGGATTACGTGCGCCAGATCATCAACCTGACGCAGACGACGAGTGCGTCTTATCTGCTTTTATCCAGCCTTGATATATCGCGCAGAAACTTAGCCCTCCGGGGCAAAGAAAGCTTTGCGAAGGTCATTGAGATGGCGGAATACGCCAGACAGGAGATCAATGCCATCGGCGGGTATTATGCGTATGGCACGGAGCTCGTGGACGGCGCAGGCGTCTTTGCCTTCGACGTGACGAAGCTTTCTGTTTACACCCAGGGCATCGGCCTTACCGGTATCGAGGTATACGACCTTTTGCGCGACGAATACGACATTCAGATCGAGTTTGGCGATATCGGCAATATCTTAGCCTATATCTCCATCGGTGACCGCAAGCGCGACATCGAACGTCTCGTGGGTGCATTGGCCGATATAAAGCGTTTATACGAGCGTGACGGCTCCGATCTGATCGATAGCGAGTACATACCGCCTATTGTCGTTAAAACGCCTCAGGACGCCTTTTATTCGGAAAAGAAGACCGTTCCCCTGACCGAGAGTAAGGGCATGGTCTGTGCGGAGTTTGTGATGTGTTATCCGCCGGGCATTCCGATCCTGGCTCCAGGTGAGCTGGTCACACAGGAACTGATCGATTACATTCTTTATGCCGGAGAAAAAGGATGCTCTCTGCAGGGCACGGAAGATCCGGAAGTAAAGAACTTACGTGTCATAGATGTGAAGTAATATGGAATCCGTGCCGACGTGGCTTTGCATATCCGGCCGACGTGGTGTGGCATGAATCGTGCGATGTGGTGTGGAATAAACCGTGCCGACGTGATGCGGCAGAAGGAAGACAGATATGGAATTATGGTTTTCGGAAAATCATACGGAGAACGTCAAGATCTCGATCCGCGTGGACAAGCAGCTCTACAGTGCGCAGAGCGAATACCAGCGCATCGACGTCTTTGAGAGCCCGGAATTCGGCAGATTCGTAACGCTCGACGGAGATATCATCTTCAGTCAGGCGGACGATTTCATCTATAACGAAATGGTGACGCACGTCCCCATGAGTGTCCATCCCTGTGTAAAGAAGGTGCTCATCATCGGTGGTGGTGACGGCGGTGTGGCGAGAGAGTATTCCCGCTATCCCGAGATCGAGCAGATCGATGTGGTGGAGTCGGATGACATGTTTGTGGAGGTGTGCAAGGAGTTCTTCCCCGAGACCGCAAAGGGCTTTGAGGATCCGAGAGTGAATTTCTTTGCCGCAGACGGACTTGCGTTCCTACGGTCCAAGAAAGACTACTACGATATCATCGTAAACGACTCTACAGACCCGTTTGGGCACACGGAAGGGTTATTTACCAAGGAGTTTTACGGAAGCTGTTTCAAGGCCTTAAAAGACGACGGGATCATGGTATATCAGCACGGCTCCCCCTTCTACGATGAGGATGAGGAAGCCTGCAGGAGCATGCACAGGAAAGCCTACAAGAGCTTTCCCATCAGCCGTGTCTATCAGGCGCATATCCCGACCTGTCCGTCGGGCTACTGGCTGTTCGGCTTTGCATCGAAGAAGTACCATCCGCTAAACGATTTCGATCCCCAGCGTTTCAAGGACAGAAAGCTGGAAACCTGGTATTACACGACCAATCTTCACAGAGGCGCCTTCATGCTGCCAAAGTACGTAGAAGACCTTCTGGAAGAAGAGGAAGACCGTTAGGACGGACGCAGAGCAGATCCGCAAAGAAAGCGACAGGAATGAGAAAACCTGTAGATGGTGAGAAAGCAGGCCCGGAGAGAAGAGGAAACCGGGAAGAAATAGAGAAAAAAGAGAAAGAAAAAACGTGGAGGAAGAGACTGAGGAGGTTGACAGAATTCACGTTTTTCTCTCAAGTATAGTGGTTGACATAAAAGTATTATGTTAACATAACAGCATATAGGTTACATAATATTGTAAAATGGTTTACATAAACGAAAAATCAGGAGGGAATGAACGGAAAATGAGCAGATTATTGGTGATTGGCTGCGGTGGCGTAGCCCAGGTTGCAATTAAAAAGTGTTGTCAAAACAGTGAGGTGTTTACCGACATCTGTATTGCGTCCCGCACAAAGGAAAAGTGCGATCGCGTGGCAGATGAAGTAAAGGCTTGGTACAAAGGAAACATTCAAACGGCCAAGGTGGATGCGGACAATACCGATGAGGTGATCGCCGTGATCAAGTCCTTTTCGCCGGATGCGGTCTTAAATGTAGCGCTTCCTTATCAGGATCTGACGATCATGGATGCGTGTCTGGCCTGCAAAGTTCCTTATATCGATACGGCCAATTATGAACCGGAGGATACGAACGATCCCGCGTGGCGCGAGATTTACGAAAAACGCTGCAAGGACCTCGGATTTTCCGCATATTTTGATTATTCCTGGCAGTGGGATTATATGGAGAAGTTTAAGGAAGCGGGGACGATGGCTCTCCTCGGAACCGGGTTCGACCCCGGCGTTACCAGCGTGTTTACCGCTTATGCCTTAAAACATTACTTCGATGAGATCGAGACCATCGATATCATGGATTGCAACGGCGGTGATCATGGTTATCCGTTTGCGACAAACTTCAATCCCGAGATCAATCTTCGTGAGGTTTCCGCTCCGGGTTCCTATTGGGAAGATGGAAGATGGATCGAGATTCCCGCGATGTCCATCAAGAGCTCCTATGATTTTGCTGAGGTTGGCAAGAAAGATATGTATCTTCTCCATCATGAAGAGATCGAATCCTTGGCAAAGAACATTCCGGGCGTAAAGCGGATCCGCTTTTTCATGACCTTTGGCCAGAGTTATCTGACGCATATGAAGTGCTTGGAAAATGTAGGCATGCTTTCGACGGAGCCGATCATGTACGAAGGAAGAGAGATAGTTCCGATCCAGTTCTTAAAAGCGCTGCTTCCGGATCCGGCAAGCCTCGGACCCAGAACCGTGGGAAAGACAAACATCGGCTGCATCTATACCGGCAAGAAGGACGGAAAGACGCGTTCCATCTATATATATAATGTATGCGATCATCAGGAATGCTACAAGGAACTCGGTTCCCAGGCCATTTCCTATACGACCGGCGTTCCGGCCATGATCGGTTCCATGATGGTAGTGACCGGTGCATGGAGCGGAGAGGGCGTCTTCAATGTGGAAGAGTTCGATCCCGATCCTTATATGGATGCTCTGAATAAGTGGGGACTTCCCTGGGTAGTGGAAGAAAACCCGACTCCGATCGTCTTGGAGTAGGAATGTGATCGTTTCGGAACAGAAATACGATCGTTTGAAGTAGGAATACGATCGTTTGGAGCCGGTATGCAAGCGTTGTGGATTGACGGCCGGACAGAAGGAGAAATTCCATGGATATTTCAGGATTACCCACGCCGTGTTACGTCGTGGACGAAGATAAGTTAATACATAACTTAACTATCTTAAAAGAGATTGAAGAAACTACGGGCGCTAAGATACTTTTGGCACAAAAAGCTTTCTCATTCTTTCATTCATATCCGTTGATTGCAAATTATATTTCAGGTACGACCGCAAGTGGGCTCTACGAAGCCCGATTGGGCCGTGAAGAGATGAAAAAAGAGAACCATGTCTATGCTCCGGCATATAAATATAGTGACATGGAAGAGCTGGTACGGATCTGTGACCACATAATTTTCAACTCGGAAATGCAATATGAACAGTATCATAACATGTGTAAAGATAACACGAGTATTGGCTTGCGGATCAATCCGGAGTGCTCCACACAGGAAGGTCACGAGATCTACGATCCGTGTTCTCCCGGTTCAAGATTAGGAATAACACCTGCTAACTTTGAAAAATTTTTGGAAAAACATGACGGACGTCTTCCAAACGATGTTGACGGTCTCCATTTCCATACGTTGTGCGAACAGAATTCTGACGCACTTGAAATAACATGGAAAGCGGTGGAAGAAAAGTTTGCGACGAGCTTGTCGCAAATCAAGTGGTTGAATATGGGCGGTGGACACCATATTACACGTCCGGATTACGACCGAGAGTTATTAAAAAACCTTGTGGTTAACATAAAACAGAAATATGACATTGATGTCTACTTAGAACCGGGCGAAGCAATCGCCTTAAATGCGGGATATTTTGTCACCGAGGTTTTGGATGTGGTACACAACGACATAGATGTATTAATCCTTGACGGATCTGCCGCTTGTCACATGCCGGACGTTTTGGAGATGCCATACAGACCTCCGCTTCAGGGTGCGGGGCTTCCGAATGAGAAGAAGCATACCTACCGTTTGGCTTCCGCGACCTGTCTGGCCGGTGATGTGATCGGAGACTATTCCTTTGATCATGAAGTGTCTGTCGGGGACCGATTGGTGTTTGACGACATGGCGATCTACTCCATGGTAAAAAATAACACCTTCAATGGGACACCCCTGCCGTGTTTAATTTACCTTAAACAAAACGGGGAGTACGAAATGGTTAGGAAATTTGGATATGAAGACTTCAAAAACAGACTTTCATAATCTCTTTCAAAATTTAAGACTTCATTTGCAAGAAAATGCATTGTACATGCCGCCGGAATACACGAAGCACGAAGGTACGATTTTGATCTGGCCCACAAGACCGGGTTCCTGGATCTATGACGGCCGGGATGCGAAACCGACCTTTTGCGAAATGATCTATTGGCTGTTACAGGATGAGGATGTTCATCTCATCGTTGATGCGGCACATATTACCGAAGCGGAGGATATGATCTTTTCTTATAAAGAAGGGATCATCCCGAAGCTGCAGGACGGGATCGTGACAGATCCCGTAACCGGAGAGGAAAAATGGGAAGCGGTCCGTTCAAAGAAAAGGGGAGAGCTGAGTTATCACGTCTTTTCGACCGATGATTCCTGGGCCAGGGATACCGGGCCCATCATTGTCTATGACAAAAAGAATGGGTGCCGCGTAGGTTTGGATTTTGGCTTCAATGCCTGGGGCGGAAGCTATAACGGCCTGTACGAAGATTATGCCAACGATGCGGAAGTGGCTGTTAAGATCTGTAAGGATCTTGGCATCAAAACGCTGGATCTTCGTGACTTTATCCTGGAGGGCGGAAGTATTCATACAGACGGAGAAGGAACACTTCTTACAACGGGAACCTGCCTGTTGAGCCCCGGAAGAAATCCCGATCTTTCCAAAGAAGAGATCGAAGAGCTCCTTTGTATAGCACTGGGAGCAAAGAAGGTTTGGTGGCTTCCCGCCGGTATGTTCGGGGATGAGACGGATGAACATGTCGACAATATGTGTGCCTTCCTAAAACCCGGCACAGTTGCGCTTGCCTGGTGCGAAGATGAAAGCGATCCGCAATACGAAAACTGCCGAAAGTCTTACGAGTATCTGCAATCTGCGGTGGATGCACAGGGCAGAAAGCCGGAGATCGTCTTACTGCCGATCCCCAAGGAACCGGTTTGCATCACCGAAGAAGAGCTTGCGGGCTTCGTTTTTGCCCCCGGAGAAGACGAGAGAGAAGTGGGGGAACGATTAAGCGCAAGTTATGTTAACTTCTACATTGCGAATAACAAGATCCTTTTCCCACAATTCGGGGATGAAAATGACGAAGTTGCCTTAGAGATCATGCGCGAAAAGATGTCTGATTACGAGGTTTGTCCGATTTACACCAAGAGTCTCTTGCTTGGCGGCGGAAACATCCACTGCCTTACTCAGCAGATTCCGGTAGCACCGGAGAAATAGGAAACATAATTCTGAATAGTTAACATAACAACAATATTTCCACCTCTGCAAAATAGTTGACATAACGTTATAAAATGGATGGCAAAAATATTTTGTGAACGACAGATCCTGAAATTATCGGTTTGGGAATACCCGGGAAAGGAAACATATGAGAAAAGTTAAAGTTGCCGCAGTACAGATGCAGATGTCGAAAGCGGTCGAAGAGAATATCGATAAGGCCGAGCACTTTGTGCGGCTTGCCGCAGAGCAGGGCGCCAATATCGTCTTGCTGCCGGAGTTGTTTGAACGGCCGTATTTTTGCCAGGAGAGAAACTACGATTACTACGCCTATGCAACGCCTGTGGATGAAAACCCTGCGGTGAAGCGGTTTTGTGCGGTTGCAAAGGAACGAAAGCTGGTGATCCCGGTAAGCTTCTACGAAAAGGATGAAAATGTTTTGTATAATTCGGTCGCAGTGATCGATGCCGACGGAAGCGTCCTTGGAGTGTATCGAAAGACACATATCCCGGATGATCATTACTATCAGGAGAAGTTTTATTTTTCGCCCGGTAATACGGGATTTCGCGTTTGGGATACAAAGTACGGAAAGATCGGTGTCGGGATCTGCTGGGATCAGTGGTTTCCTGAGACGGCCAGATCGATGGCGATCATGGGGGCGGAGTTGTTGTTTTACCCGACGGCCATCGGATCGGAGCCGGTGCTTAATACGGACAGCGCAGGACACTGGATGCGCACGATGCAGGGACATTCCGCCGCAAACTGCATTCCCGTGATCGCGGCAAACCGGATCGGAACGGAGAAGGTTACACCGAGCGAAGCAAACGGTATGCAGTCCTCCGAGCTTTCCTTCTACGGCTGCAGCTTTTTGACCGACGGAACCGGCGAGGTGCTGGCTTCTCTGAAGCGGGATGAGGAAGCCGTGGCCTATGCGGAATATGACCTCGATGCGTTACAAAAAGATCGCTTGGACTGGGGGTTGTTCCGAGACCGTCGCCCTGAAATGTATACTGTGCTAACAAAATAGCAAAAAAGGCTTCTGATACGTATCAGAAGCCTTCGCTGTTTCATAAATCTTTGTAGACCCATCTCTCAGCAATTATCCATCACTCAGCACACATCCCTCACCGCAGATCCTTCAAACTATGCTTCAGTGTCGGGATCAGGAAGACGGCGAGAAACAGAGCAACAGCGCCCTGGATGCCGTTCGGGACGATCTCGGCAAGTGCAGCCGCAAAGCCTTCATAGAAGATCTCGAAAACAAAGTACCCGACTACCACAACGATCTCCGAAAGCAGACCGGAAAAGATCGTGCTGAACACGACGTGTTTTTTCAAACGGTCGGAAAGCAGGTGATATAAGAGTCCTGCAGAAGCGGCCGCGAGAAACTTGATCACAAGCGTGGCGATGGAGAAAGCCGGATATCCGCTGAGGATATCAGCGAGCATCGAACCGATACCTGCGGCAAATCCGCCGGTCATGGGTCCTAAGAGGATGCCCGATGCGATCACCATACTGTCGCCGATGTGAATATAGCCTTTGAGCGTCGGGATGCGGATCAGCATCGTGGCAACGCAGGTGAGTGCTGCCAATAGTCCCGCGATCACAATCCGAAATGTTGTACTTTTCGTTTTTGCCTGATTCATAATTTTGTCCCCCTGCACGGTTTCCCGTGCTTCTTTTTTTTGTGAATTGTACACTCTGAAGGGAGATAATGCAAGGGCTTTTGCAATGAAGAATTCTTTGCGCATGCGATAAGGAACGGTTATGACAAATCGGAAACCTTATTGATACCTGCCCCGCTGTTTGCTATAATAGGAGTGGCGTTGACAGATGAAAAAAGAGGGAATTGGTATGGAGAAAAGACTGGTTTCGTTATTGATGTGTATATGCATGGTGCTTCCGCTTATGGCGTGTGGAAATAAGATCCCGAAGAACACCGTGTTTTCGGCCGATGATCTTCCCGGCAAGACGATCGGCGTGCAGCTTGGCACCACCGGCGATATTTATGCGTCCGACTATGAGGCGGAGGGTTCCGTGATCAACCGCTACGATAAGGCCAACGATGCGATCCTCGCGTTAAAAGAAGGTCAGATCGACTGCGTGATCCTTGATGAGCAGCCTGCTCTTTCCTTTGTGGAGCGCAACGAAGATCTCACGATCCTTGAAGAGTCCTTTTCCGATGAGAACTATGCGATCTGCGTGAATAAGGACAATAAGGAATTGACGAAGGAATTCAACGAAGCACTCTCGGAGTTGAAAAGCGATGGGACACTGGAACAGATCGTTGCCAATTATATCGGTGATGATACCAAGGGAACCTGCCCGTATGTGACACCGGCGAATACGACCTATGAGAAGGGCACGCTTACGATGGCGACCAATGCGACGTTTGAACCGTATGAGTTTTTGAAAAACGGGGATATCGTGGGAATCGATGTCGAAATGGCGCGGGCCATCTGTGATAAGTTGGGATACGATCTTGTCGTGGAGGATATGGAGTTTGATGCGATCATTCCTGCGGTCGTTTCCGGCAAGTGCGACTTTGGCGCAGCCGGCATGACCATTACCGATGAGCGTTTGAAAGAGATCGATTTTACGGATTTTTACACGACGACCACCCAGGTGATCATCGTTCGTAAGAAATAGGGGGAAAGGACAAAATGTTTTTCAAGTGTAAAAACTGCGGTGCCAATACCGTTTGGAATCCGGAGAAGCGCAGAATGTGCTGTCCGCATTGCGAGAGTATTGACAGCGAAGACATGGTAACTTCCACGGAGGATATGGTCAGCTGCCCGGCCTGCGGTGCACCGATTCAGCCGAAGCAGTATGAGAGCGCGACGAAATGCGAGCATTGCGGCTCTTATATCATATTTGAGGAGCGGATCAACGGCGAATTGCTGCCGCATCTGATTCTGCCGTTCCTGATCAGCAAGGAAAAGGCAAAAGAAGAGATCAAGAAGCAGTTCGGCAAGATGCTCTTTGTTCCGTTCGGCTTCCTGCGCGAAGCGTCTTTGGATAAAATGGAAGGCGACTATGTGCCGTTCTTCTTATTTGATATGCACGGCCACTACCAATACAGCGGTAAGGGACGAAAGGTCCGCACCTGGATCTCCGGGAATACCGAGTTTACGGAGACATCGATCTATCAGATCACCCGTGATATGACCGTGGATTATTCCCGCGTTCCCGCGGATGCGTCTTTGGCGATGCCGGACGGACAGATGGATCTTTTGGAGCCGTATGATTACCAGGGAATGACGCAGTTCCACCCGCGGTTCATGTCGGGCTTCTTTGGCGAGTACTACAGTGTCGGTGCCGAGGCGGTACTGCCCAGAGCGCTCGCAAAGACCAAGGAGTCGGCGCGCCACCTTTTACAGGGCAGTATCGGAGGTTATTCCTCCGTTTCCCCGGAAGTGGACAATTACCAGGCGCAGGTCATGGAGCAAAATTATGCGCTCCTTCCCGTTTGGCGCTACGTCTACAGTTATCGCGGCAAAAATTACAACTTCTACTTAAACGGTCAGACCGGAAAGCTGGTGGGCGATCCGCCAATCGCAAAAGGCAAGCTCGTTGCCTACGGACTCACGGTGTTTGCCGGTGTTGCGGCAATGGTATTCAGCATTTTGAGCGTAGCGGGGGTGTTGTGATATGGCAAGATATTTTAAGCACTTTTGGATCTTCTTTGTCATCGTCATCGTGGTCTGCGGCGTCTGCGTTCCGATCAAGATCGCAATGTCAAAAGGCGACGGCGTGACTTATACCAGGACCAATCACGAGGCGCCCAAGGAGCGCGTCTTTGACTATGCGGATGTGCTTTCGGACGGTGAAGAGGAGCAGCTTCGCGCACTCATCGCGGAAAAAGAAGTACAGTGCGGATGCGACATTGTTCTGGTCACCATCAACGAGCCTGAGCTTAACACCGAGCAGGAACTGATGGTGTATGCGGATGACTTTTACGATCATAATCAATTCGGGTTTGACAAGGCCTGTGGTGACGGCTGTTTATACCTCGATAACTGGGGCAGCGGCTATTACTGGTTCTCGACCTGCGGCAGGTGCGAGGCAAAATACTCCTCCGAGATGATCGACAGCCTGACGACCGGCATCAATGACGAACTGGTGGAAGATTATGAGGGCCCTTACGGCTATGAATATTTCTATGATGCATACGAATACTATGTGGAGACGGTTTACAGGAACATGAACGGCCATTCGGCGGCACTGCAGGTGGATCATCCGCTTTTGATCTCTTTGGGCGTTGCCTTGCTTGTTGCGATCATTTACGTTTTGGTCGGTGTCAGCCATACGAAGGCAAAGATAACGACCAACGACCTAACCTATGTGAAGGCCGGCACGCATGTCTTTCAT
>JAILOQ010000070.1 GCA_024690725.1 Lachnospiraceae bacterium | reverse complement strand
GATGATCATCATTCCGTATTACAGTGTGATCGGCGGTTGGGTACTGAAGTATTTTGTAACGTTTTTGACAGGTTCCGGACAGGCATCTGCGGAAGACGGATACTTTGGCGGATTTATCACCTCGCAGGTCGAGCCGATCGTGTACATGGTGATCTTCCTGTTGGCTACGGCCTTCATCATCTTTTTGGGTGTGGAAAAGGGAATCGAAAGCGTTTCCAAGATTTTGATGCCCATCCTGATCGTGCTCGTGATCGGTATCGCGATCTTCTCGCTCACCATCAAGCATGAGGATGCAGACGGAACGATAAGAACCGGTTTGGAAGGCTTAAAGATCTATCTGGTACCTTCTTTGGCCGGGAAGAGTTTTAAGGATATTCTGGTCGTGATCATGGATGCCATGGGACAGTTGTTTTATTCTCTGAGTATAGCCATGGGTATCATGGTGGCATATGGTTCTTATGTGCGTGACGAAGATAACCTGATGAGATCCATCAATCAGATTGAGATCTTTGATACCTTCGTGGCGTTCTTTGCAGGTGTTATGATCATTCCTGCGGTTTATGCATTTACAGGCGTGGAAGGAATGAGTGCCGGTCCCGGACTGATGTTCGTATCCATGCCGAAGATCTTCAATGAAATGGGTACCGCCGGCACCATCATCGGTGTTGTGTTCTTTTTGATGGTCATTTTTGCGGCGCTTACCAGTTGTATTTCCATTATGGAAGCGATCGTTGCAAGCTTTATGGATAAGTTCGGCATTTCCAGAAAGAAAGCAACCGTGATCGAGACGTGCATCGCATTGGTCTTCGCTGTTTTTGTATGTCTCGGTTACAATAAATTATACTTTGAATACACGCTTCCGAACGGAGCGGTTGCACAGATTCTGGATATCATGGATTACATCAGCAACAACATCATGATGCCGATCGTTGCGATCGGAACCTGTATCCTGATCGGCTGGGTTGTAAAGCCGGACTACATCATTGAGGAAGTTACGCGAAACGATGCGAAGTTCAACCGGAAGTCCCTGTATAAGGTGATGATCCGTTTTATCGCACCGGTGCTTCTTTTGGTCTTGTTCTTACAGGCATTGGGAATTCTTTAAGTGGGGTAGTATTGGTTCGAGAGAGTCGAAGTGTAAAGGAGGGACATATGGCAGATTGGATCATTGTTGTGGATGATGATATCAGCAACTTAAAAATGGCAGGGCATATCCTAAGCAAGGCGAATATGCGGGTAACCGCATTGAAGTCGGGACAGGCCCTGCTTGATTACGTGAAAGAGAACGGAGGGCCGGATCTGATCCTGTTGGACATCAAGATGCCCGAAATGGACGGCTTCGAGACCTTGAAAAAGCTCAGAGAGCAGGAAGCGGGCAAGGAAGAGACACCGGTCATCTTTTTGACGGCCGATGAGAATGCGGAATCGGTTTCCACGGGATTGTCGCTCGGCGCGATGGATTTTGTGACAAAACCTTTTGTACCGGAACTTCTGACGACCCGTGTAAAACATATCGTAGAGCTTATGCGGTTAAAAAAGGGATGATACCGCAGACGGAAACGAAACGCAGTCGGTGTACAAGCAAGTATTGACGATGAGAGAGGAATAAAGCTTGAAACGAGGACAATGGAGTAATGAACTTCAGAACATATCCCATTTGATCATGCTCATCATGATGACGGTGTTTACACTGTTGATCACGTTGCTGAATCGGATTCTCGGATGGGAATTATGGGTGTTACCGATCTTGTTTTGCGGTGTTGTGGTCTGCTGGGGACTTTATATCACCAGGAGAGAATCGATCCGCCTTTTGACTTACGCAAGCGGGATATTTTTCATTTTGGAAGTGTTTTACTACATCGTAAACGCGCAGGATATGAATGACGGCACGGCGATCGTCATCGTTATGCTGTTTCTGTTTGCGATCACGCGGGAAACCGTTCTTTTACCCGCAGGGGTGATCGGCGCATATGCGGGACTTATCATGCGGCTGATCGTTGCCGGCAGCGAGCGGACCCTGACCTATAAAACGACGGAGATCCTGGATGTGATCTGGCAGTTTTTGATCATCGGTCTTACCGCATTTATCGCCAAGCAGATCGTTACGGCATGGCATACTGCGGAAAACGGCTATCAGCAGGAGCTTACCGAGGTGCGGGCGGAAAACGGAAGAGTCAACAATTTCTTAGCCAATGTATCGCATGAGATCCGAACGCCCGTCAATGCCGTGATGGGCCTTTCCGCCGTCCTGGAAAAAGAAAATCTTCCGAAACATATTGCGGATAACATTTCGGCGATCTCGGATGCGGGGCACCGTGTGGCAGAGCAGATCAGCGACATTCTGGATTTTACCGAAGTGGATATGGACAAGCTTGCGGTTGGCAAGGAGAGCTACATTATCAGCAGCGTGGTGAACGATCTTTTGGTGCAGCTTTCGTTTATGGAAAATTACGGGCTGGAGCTCGTGGTCGATCTGGAAGCGGGGATTCCGGCGGAGCTGATCGGTGACGAAAGTAAGATCAAAAAGATTTTGTGGCATCTGATCGGAAACGGATTTAAGTTCACGAAAGAGGGCGGTGTCTATGTACACATCTATTCCGTGAAGCGGAAGTACGGGATCAATCTTTGTCTGGAAGTTGTGGATACAGGCAGCGGTATGACAGAAGATGAGATCGAGCATATCTATGAAAAGTTCTATCAATCGGATTCCGGACGTTCCAGGACCGCCGGAGGTCTGGGCCTTGGTATTCCGATCGTAAACGGATTTGTTAAGTCGATGGGAGGTATGCTCGCGGTGGAGAGTACGCCGGGATACGGTTCTTTGTTCCGCGTCAGCATTCCGCAGAAGGTGGTCAACGAAGATCCCTGTATTTCCATTCGCGATCGCGAAAACTGTGTAGTTGCGGGATTCCTTGGGTTTATGACGACGACGAGCCCGCGCGTGCGCAGTTTCTATATGGATATGATCGCACATCTGGTGGCGGGATTCGGCGTGCCGTTTTTCCGCGTGCAGTCCAGGGAAGAGCTGGAAAAACTCATTGAAAGCGAAAAGATTTCCCATTTGTTTGTGGGAACCGGAGAATACAAAGAGAATGTCGCATATATCGACAATCTCGCAAAGAAGATCAACGTGGCCGTTGTGGCGGATCCGGGCTTTGACGTAAAGGTCGGATCCGGCGTTATGCTGATGCATAAGCCGTTCTACGGCGGACAGGTTGCAACCGTTTTGAACCACAGCATGGAAGAGAGCACGGCGAATGCAGAGCGGATGATGTGTCCCGATATACGGGCGCTCGTGGTCGACGACGAGCCGATGAACCTGCTTGTGGCAAAGGGAATCTTCGAAACCTACGGCATGGTGGTCTCTACCGTGAACAGTGGGCAGGAGGCCTTGGAAGTATGCCAGACGGAAGATTTCGATATCATCTTCATGGATCATATGATGCCGGAGATGGACGGTGTGGAGGCGATGAAACGTCTTCGTACACAGGCGGCGAAGGAAAAGAAGGAGCTGTGCATCGTGGCTTTGACGGCAAATGCCATCAGCTCCGCGAAGGAAATGTTCTTATCCGAGGGCTTCGACGGATTTGTGGCAAAGCCGGTTGAGATCATCGAACTCGAACGCGTCTTAAAGCACGTCCTTCCGAAGAATGCCATCGTTTACGAGAAGGTGGAAGAAAAAGAATATACGGCAGAGATCACATATACGAAAAAAGAAGATGATCAAACGGGGCAGGAAACACCGATGGAAGCCTTGGAGCGAAACGGTGTGGATACCACGACGGGGCTTAAGTATTGTCAGAATGACGAAAACTTCTACCGGGAACTTTTGCTGGAGTACGCCAAGGACAAGGACAACAAATTGGCGAACCTTTCGGAGTACTTTGAAAAGGAAAAATGGGAGGATTATACCATCCGGGTTCACGCGATCAAGAGCACATCCAAGATGATCGGTGCACTTGCGCTTTCCGAGCAGGCAAAGGATCTGGAGCAGGCGTCCAAGATCAAGGACGAGCAGGCGATCTTTGCGTTCCATCCGACGTTCTTTGCATCGTATAAGGTGTTGATGGAGCTGATCGATAAACTCTACTGTGAAAAGAAGGACGACACAGCCGGTGAGGAAGTGTTGGAGTTTGGCCCGGATGCGGGCGAGGTATTGGAATTTGGTCCCGATGCGGATGACGGGGCATTGGAGTTTGCGCCCGAGGAAGTGACGGATGCTTCCGGAAAAGGAGGCAATGCATGAAACTACTGAGTTTTGTGAACAACGGTGCAACCGATGAAAGGGATGTCAAAGACGCAAAGCACTTTTTGATCTTTTCGTTGATGACGTTGCCTGCCATGTTTATCTACTTCTTTGTGGCGGATATCTGGAGATATGTACATACGGGCAAGGACTATTACACGTTCGTTATGATCTTTGTCATGGTTGCCGCTGCGCTTTTAACCTTTATCGGGGTGTATCGTAAGCGCGCGGGCCACATTCCGATCGTGGTTTCCTTTTTGTTGGTACTGTTTGTGATCCCGGCCTGTGTTTCCGTCGGAAACGTCGGCTTGGGAACGACCATCTGGTTTGTGGTGGGCGTGTTATACATCGTAACGCTTGTCCGCGGCAGGATGAAATATGTGCTCTTTATGTTGGAAGCGGTTACGGCGGCACTTTTGTATCTGAACTATTATATGTCTTTGGAGACGGCAGTCAAGCCGAAGGTGATCGAGTGCGTGGCGGCCTACCTGGCATCGTTCATGGTTTGTGTCATCATCATTTTAATGGTGCAGTACGAGATCCGTATTCAGACCGTGGTGGCGAAAAAAGCAGAGGAACAGCGTGAGGAGATCGAAGAACTCAATCGTGCGCAAAACCGTTTTTTCTCCAGTATGAGTCATGAGATCCGTACGCCGATCAATACGATAATCGGCCTGAACGAAATGATCTTACGCGAAGACGTGTCCAAGGAGGTTGCGGAGGATGCCAAGAACATCCAGTCGGCTTCCCGCATGCTGCTTTCGCTGATCAATGATATTTTGGATATGTCCAAGATGGAGTCCGGAAAGATGGAAATCATCCGGGCACCTTACGATACCAGCAAGATGCTCTCCGAGATCGTGAACATGATTTGGGGACGCGCTACGGAAAAGGGACTGAAGTTTTCCATCGATGTCGATCCGACTTTGCCGGCGCAGCTGTTTTCCGATGAAGTCAGGATCAAGCAGATCTTGATCAATCTGTTGAACAACTCCGTAAAGTATACGCCGGAAGGAAGCATTTCCCTTGGTATTCACTGCCGTAAGACGGACAAAGGAAAGGTGCTCGTCACCTATCAGGTGGAAGATACCGGTATGGGAATCCGCAAGGAAAGCATCCCGCATCTGTTTGATGCCTTCCAGCGTGTGGATGAAAAGAAGAACCGTTTCATCGAAGGAACGGGTCTGGGTCTTTCCATTGTAAAGCAATTGGTAGAGCTGCTCGGCGGTGAGATCTCCGTCAGCAGTGTATATACGAAAGGATCGACCTTCGTGGTCTCCATCGAGCAGGAAGCCGTGGATGACACCATGATCGGAAAGTTCGATCCCGAGAAACTCAGAGAAAACGCGACCAAGAAGCGATATCATCAGAAGTTTGAAGCGCCGGAAGCAGAGGTGCTCATCGTGGATGACAATAGCGCGAATCTTTTGGTGGAAACGAAGCTGTTGCGGGATACAAAGGTCAAGATCGATACCGCGGAAAGCGGAAAGGATTGTCTGCGCCTCACGCTCGAAAAGCATTACGATGCCATTTTCATGGATCATATGATGCCGGAGATGGATGGCGTGGAATGTCTGCATGAGATCCGCGAGCAGGTGGGCGGTGCCTGTCATGCTACACCGGTTGTCGTTCTTACGGCAAATGCCGGCAGCGAAAATCAGGCGCTTTACCGCAGTGCGGGGTTTGACGGTTATCTGGTAAAGCCGGTGGAAGGAAATGCACTCGAAGAGATGCTGCTTTCCCTGTTGCCCGCAGAAAAGGTCGAGGAAAAAGAAGGAGAAGATACGGGCTTTGATTCGGATATCGTCGTAAGGGAGATGCGCAGAAAAGTGCCGATCCTGATCACGACGGATTCGGTTTCCGATATTCCCAAGGAAGTGGTGGACGAACTCAGGATCCAGGTGCTTCCGTACCGCGTGATCACGAAGGAAGGTGTGTTTACCGATGGTATTGAGGCCAAGGGCGATGTGGTACTTCGCTACATGGAAGATATCAATGCGACCGCAAAGAGTGAGGCACCGGATGTGGCGGATTACGAAGCCTTCTTTGCCAAGGGGCTCGATGGGGCGCAGCATATCCTTCATATTGCCATGGCCAAAAAGTCCAGTAAGGGCTTTGCGAACGCAAGTGAAGCGGCCCTGTCCTTCTACAATGTCCGCGTTGTGGATTCCGGGCATCTTTCGAGCGGTATGGGACTTTTAGCCATGGAAGCGGCGATGATCGCCGGCAAGAACCGTTCGGATACGGAAAAGATCGGGAAATATATCGAATCCCGGAGAAATAAGATTCAGACAAGTTTTATTGTAGACAGCACGGAATACCTTTGCCGCGGCGGCAGGTTATCACCGAATATCCACAAATTGTGCGTTGCCTTCATGGTTCACCCCGTGATCGTTATGAAGAACAGTTCCATGACGGTCGGAAGCGTGATTTTCGGTAATCGTATGAAAGCAAGGAGCAGCTATATCAAATCGACACTGAGTCAGCCGGGTACCATCGACACGAGCACGTTGTTCATCACCTATGCGGGTATGACGAAGGATGAGCTCGAAGATGTGAAGCGGCAGGCACTTTCTTTGGTCAAGTTTGAAAAGGTGTATATGCAGAAAGCGTCCCCTGCCATTTCCATCAACTGTGGCCCCGGATCGTTCGGATTATTATTTGCGAGGAAATAAGACATGCAGCATGATATTTTATACTTCGATATGTGTGCGGTTCCGATCTATCTGATCATATGGTTTACCGCAGTGAACCGGAAAATGACGCGCGGAAGGACGAATGTTTTGTTCCTGGTGATCACGGTCATGGGACTTTTGACCGTAATAAGCGATCTTGCGGCGGGAATTCCGATGCAGGAATACCCTTTGACGGAGTTTGAGATAAAACTCGTCAAAATATCGGAATACATCTATTTTGCCTTACGGAACGGAACCAACGCACTTTATCTGTTTTATATGATTTCCGTGACCAGAACCTGGTATCGGATCCGGCCCTTATGGAAGAAACTTCTTCTTTTGGCGCCGTATCTTGGAATCCTGGGACTGATCGTTTCCAACGAAACGACGCACCAGATCTTTACCGTAACGGCGGATAACGGCTACACGCGCGGTCCGCAGATCGTCTATATCTATATCCTTGCGGCATTCTATCTGGTCTTTGGCACGATCTATCTGTGCTTTTGCAAAAAGACCATGGATTTCGGTGCATGGCTGGCGATCGCAACGATGTATATCATGAATTCGATCGCGATCGTGATCCAGTTTATGTACGGATACATCCTGATCGAGTGTTACTTTACGAGTTTGTCGATGTTCTTTGTCGTGCTCTTCGTGCAGCGGCCGGAGAAACGTGTGGATATCAGCACGGGTATTCCGGGCTACCGGGCCTTTTGCGAAGAGATCGCCAAGATCCGGGCAACGAAGCAGGATGTCCAGATCATCATCGTGTCCTTGACGAATGCGTATGAAATGAACAAGTATCTCGGAGAAAAGCAGTATGTAAAATACATTCACGTGATCGAAGAGCAGGTGCGTACCTTTGCAAAACGGGACGGCCTGTCCTACGAGCTTTATTTTGAGCATCCCGGTACATTTTATATTCTGATGGAGGATACGGACTACAATCCGGTACAGGCCATTCCGGAAGTCCGCGACAGGGTAAGGGATCTGAGCGGAGAGGCAGTCAGTGCCGGTGCGCGTCCCGATACGAGAATTGTGGAGGTAACCTTCCCGAAGGAGATTTCCGAAGTGGACGAACTTTTGCAGTTCGGTCATAACTTCGTGCGTTTTGCTCCGGTGGATCGGCTCTACATTCATGCCGAGGATATTCTGAAATTGAAGGAGTATCAGATCGAAACACATATGAACGAGATTTTGGATCGTGCGATCGATGCCGACGCGCTGAAGGTCTTTTATCATCCGATCTACTCGGAAAAAGAACAGAAGTTTTTGGTTGCGGACGCCGTCGTTCGCCTGACGGATGAGCAGTTCGGTACCATCGATGCCAAGACGCTGATCCATGCGGCAGAGGAAAAGGGCGTGATCATGCGCCTGGGGTATCACTTAATGGAGCTTGTATTTGCTGCGATCCAGGAAGGCTTTTTGACAAAGAACGGTTACAACTGCGTCAATATTAATTTAAGTGTTTTGCAGTGCATGCAGATGGATTTTACGGATCGTGTATGGGAACTGCGTGAGCGATACGGCGTACATCCCGAGCAGGTATGCTTCTCGATCAAGGAATCCGAATACGAAAACATGAGTGATGTTCTGGATGAGAATCTGCGCAAGCTTTCCACGCAGGGATATTTTCTGGCACTGGACGGCTTCGGCAAGGGCTATACCAATATGCAGCATATCCTGGAGCTGCCGATCAAAGCGGTACGTCTGGATAAGAGTATGATCGCATCCGCCGATACCGAAGGCGGAAAAGCCATCTTAAAGGGAAGCATAAGGATGCTGCGGGAGGTTCCGCTGACCGTGATCGCAACGGGTGTGGACGATAAAGAAACCGCAGAAAAACTGGCCGGGTTGGGCTGCGATCTGATGCAGGGGCTGTATTATGATGCTTCTGCTCCGGTCTGACAAACTCGGACTTGTTTTGACATAAAGGAATTTGATAATATTAAAGTATCTCGTATTTCGGAGGGGATGAATGAAATCCAATATTATCATGAAAGAAAACGAACTGCTGGATCCTGCGGCTTATCCGGAGGCGCAGCAGGAAGTGATAAACGAATTGAATAAGCGCATTCAGCAATGCATGGGTATTATCACGGCCATCGGTAAGGAGTACCATACCATCTGGCTGGTGAACGCGAACGATCTTTCCATGCATCTGTACCGGTCGACCGGCGAGGGAACGGCGAAGGGAGCCGTGGAGCTGGGACTGAGGTTTGCAAGCTACGATCGCTACATCAGTGAATATGTGGATCGCTACGTTGTGGATCGTGCAGAGACCATTCAAAAAGATGTGGAGAGCAAAATAGTAAAAGAGCGTATCAAAGACGGCGAGTTGTATACTGTGGATTATATGCGCATGGCGGATGACGGGATCATTTCCTATCATCAGATGGCCTTCGCTCTGGCCGGAGATCCCGGCGAGACCGATTACTTCATGTTGGCATATAAGGATATCGATAAATCCATTCGGAAGCATATCGCCGATAAGCGCTATCTGCGCGAGCAGCTTGATATCGTGGAGGCGCTCAGCAGGGATTATTACAATATCTTTAAGGTGGATCTGAAGACAGCCAATGTCGTGATCTTAAAACTGGACGGTTATGTCACCAAGGGTATGGACAGACCGAGCGAAAAGATTTATCCGTACGATGTATTGTATAAGCAATACGTAAAAGATCGTGTCTATGTGGAAGATCAGGATTGGATGATGGAAGCCATGAGCCTCGAGGTCATCTCGAAAAAAATGAAGGAGCAGTCGGAGTACGTATCCAGTTACCGTGTCATGGATAACGGAGAAGTGCACTACTATCAGTTTACCTATATCCCGATCAATCCCAATAATCCGGACAGTGCGATCCTTGCCGGTTTCAAGAATGTAGACGATGTCGTGGAATCGGCCAGAGAACGTGAGAAGCTGCAATTCCTTGCCAGCACGGATAGCATGACCGGCATTTTGAACCGCGGCAGCGGCGAGCGTAAGGTGATCGATGCCCTGGCCAACAAAAACGCCGGTACATTCTGTATCATGGATGTGGATAATTTCAAGGGTATCAACGATAATTTCGGCCATGCCGTAGGCGATAAGGTGATCCGCGGGATCGCAGAGATCTTAAAAACAACCTTCCGTGACGATGATGTAGTCTTTCGTTTGGGCGGAGATGAATATGCGGTATTTATCCAGGGCGTTTCCACGGAAGATGCGGCAAAGCCCGTGATCGATCGCGTCTTTGATAAGGTGGAGCACATGGAGATTCCGGAGCTTAACGATTACACGGTACATGTCAGTGCCGGTGCGGTGCTCATCGGAGACAATGATAAGACCGATTTTGAGAAAGCATATAAGGAAGCGGATACCGGTGTATACGAAAGTAAAAGGCGTTCCGGTTGTGCCGTGATTTTTTATCGGGCATAAAACAAAAGCATAATAAAAGCAGCGCGACAGAATGAAGAAAAAGAAGTACCATCTCCCGGGTTTTGGAATTTGCCGGGAGAAAGAAAGCGGTAGGCTGGAAGCTGGCATGATCATGCCAGCGCTTCCGCGTATTTCTGTTCCAGTTCCTCATCGCTGATGATGGTGATGCGCCCTTGTTCATATTCGGCGCTCACCCAGTCATATACGTATTTTACGATCGGATCGGTCTTGGGCAGTTCGGATTCACCGTGTTCCTTGCGGTATTCATTGACCCAGAAGCCGACGCCGGCAAGTCCGCTCGAAGAGTTGATGGAAACCTTCGGCGGGCGGTTGAGGATCTTTGCGGTATCGAAGATATTGTAGATCTCAGGATTTTTCATCATACCGTCAGCGTGGATCCCGGCCCTCGTAAGGTTGAAGTTTTCGCCGACAAACGGTGTCATGGGAGGAATGTCGTAATGCGTTTCGTTTTGGATATATTCCGCGATCTCCGTGATCACGGTCGGATCCATTCCGTTCAAATGTCCGCGTAACGAAGCGTATTCGAATACCATGGCCTCAAGCGGCACGTTTCCCGTTCTTTCGCCGATGCCGAGCAGGGAGCAGTTTACGGCACTTGCACCGTACATCCAGGCGGTCGTTGCATTTACCACACCCTTATAAAAATCATTGTGACCGTGCCATTCGATCATTTCGGACGGTACATCCGAATAGTGTTGTAAACCGTAAATGATGCCGGATACACTTCTCGGAAGTGCGGCACCCGGATAAGGGATACCGTAGCCCATGGTATCGCAGGCGCGGATCTTTACGGGCACGCCGCTGTCGTTGGAAAGCTTCATCAGCTCATTTGCAAACGGCACAACAAAGCCGTAAAAATCGGCACGTGTGATATCTTCAAAATGGCATCTGGGACGAAGACCGGCTTCGAT
>JAILOQ010000053.1 GCA_024690725.1 Lachnospiraceae bacterium | reverse complement strand
TAATGATCGGTCAGCCGGTTTTTCATCACATAGGAAGCGAAAGACCAGAAGTCGCCTCTGGTCTCATCGTATCTGTCCAGAGCTTCATCTACGGCCATCAGTGCGATGGACCATTCGTCATCACTCTTCGTGACCACCCTGTTACACAATTTGCCCGCCAAGCGAAGGATATGTTGCTCCTCATCCAGTAAAAAAGTATTCCGTCTATCTTTATCATCCCTTGCCCGGCGGGCTTTTAAATTTTCCGCTTCCTTATTCTGATCCATAAAACTCCTATTGGTTATTCAAAAAGTCCTTTTAACCAATTATAGAAGTTTTCCAACTGATTGCCAAGTGTGGAAGCGGTTCTCTGAAAGAAATTCTCGCTTGCCTGCTCGTCCATTTCCGGTGCTTCCGGTGCTTCATCGGAGATGGTAAGTCCTGCATCGTCGATGGCTGTCTGTAATGCGGTCTGTGCTGCTGCGATCACATCTTCTGCATCTTCGGAAGGCTCTGTGCCGGTCTCCTCAAGCGCTGTTGTATATGCATCCAGTAAGGACTGCAGCTCTGTCTTGCTGTCACCGTCTTCCATAGCATCGATGGCTGCCTGTACGGCTCCGATGTTCAATGCACCTTCCGGTAACTCCATGGGCTCGCCCATCTGCTTGCCGTTTTGTCCCTGCGGCATCTGTCCCATCTGAGGCATCTGTCCGTTTGCACCCATTTCCGGCAACTCCGGCATCTCATCGGAAACCTCAACGCCTGCTGCATCGATCGCATCCTGTAATGCGGTCTGCGCTGCAGCGATCACATCTTCCGCATCCTCGGAAGGCTCTGTGCCGGGCTCGCCAAGTGCTGTGGTATATGCATCCAGTAAGGACTGTAACTCGGTCTTTGTATCTTCATCTTCCACTGCATCGATGGCTGCCTGTACAGCTCCGATGTTCAATGCGCCTTCCGGTAACTCCATGGGCTCACCCATCTGCTGACCGTTCTGGCCTTGCGGCATCTGTCCCATCTGAGGCATCTGTCCGTTTTGTCCCTGCGGTGCCTGTCCGTCAGCATCTGCGGGAAGTTCGGGAAGTTCTCCGTCGGTTCCTTCCGGTAACTCAGGAAGATCATCGGGTGTCTGTACTGTCTCACCGTCCGGTACTTCCGGTGCATCCGTCGGTGCCTGTCCGGTCGGTGCCTGCATCTGCTCGGATCCCTGTGTCATTCCACCGGGCTGCATCTGCTGCATGCCACCCATGTCTCCGCCGGGCTGCATCTGCTGCATGCCACCCATGTCTCCGCCGGGCTGCATCTGCTGCATGCCGCCCATGTTTCCGCCGGGCTGCATCTGTCCGCCCTGCTGCATGCCGCCCATGTCTCCGCCGGGTGCTGCATATACCGTACCTGCTGTCTGTGCGGCTACCACTGCCGCAAGTGCGATTGCCGAAAATTTCATGATCGTTCTTCTCTTCATAGTTTTGTCCTCCTATACTATACTTTTTTTGTTTTCTTTAAGTCAGAAATAAGTAACTTATCCTTCTGTACAGATATACGAGGTATGCATGAAAAAAAATGGGGTAGAAAAGAAATTTTTTTGAAAAAATTAGAAATGCTTGAAAATTGCGATCCGAAAGATCTAGAAAAGCCCGCAAATCAGGGAAATATTTCCTGCGAGCATAAGAAGGCCGCCAACGACATAGGCCCATACTCTTTGCCAATAACCGTAAAAATATCCCACACGAAGCCCCGCAAGGATCCCAAGGATCGGAAGCAAAGCCACGCAGCATAATAATAATGTATAGGATATTTCCAATAAGCCCAAAGCAAAACCGGCAAGGAATACCGAGATGCCGACGGAAAGGCAAAACCGCACTGCCTCTTTTACAAACGCCTCATCCAAACGTTCTTCTTTTACCGGTGTCTGTCGGATCGCCGCAAAGAACATACGGATCGCGATCAGGGCAAAGACCAAAACACAGAGGATACTGTTTATGGGATACGTCCTGTCGGTGATATCCATATGCAAAAGGAGCGCGGCAAGGCCATACCCTGCGGAAAGCGTGATCACAAACCATGCGATCGCAAACAGCAACGAAAGTATTGCCTGTTTCTTTTCCACGCGCATCAACTGCGCTCCCTTGCAAACGGAAATACCGTAAAAATATGCAGTTAAACCCAGTCCCATCAACAGGACGATCCCAAATGTCTTCATAGTTTCCTCTTATTTCACACTGCCGCTGCGAATGATGAATTTTACTTTTCCGGTCTGGCCGTCAGCCAAACGGGTAAAGGTATTATATTCTTTTCCCAGGTCGGTAACCGCCTGTATACGATCAACGACGGCGACCGCATCATCTCCGAGCGCATCGGTGATCTTTTTGATACCTTCCTCATCAAAGGTGATCATACCTTCCTTCAATCGGCCGGCGCCTTCGTCAAGCTGTGTGATCCCGTCTACCAGCTGTCCCGCTCCATCCGAAAGCTTTGCCGTTCCGCCGTTGAGTTCTCCGGAAGCACCGGCTAACTTTGCCGCTCCGTCATTTGCGGATTGGATTCCCGCATTTAACGTCGATGCACCGTTTGCCAGATCGGCCGCACCCTGTACCAGAGTATTTAACTGCGACAGATCCATGTTCCCGTTGATGGTACTGAGCGCTGTCTGCGCACCGACCGCTCCGCCCAGATTACCGGCATCGGTACCGAGCTTCGTTACCGCATCACTGACGCCCTGTGCGGATACATTTTGTGCCGCAGATGCCGCAGCATTCCCGATCGCTGCCTGCGTTTCGGGAGATGACATTGCCGCTGTCACTGCTGCCGTAAGCGCTTCCTCCGTTAAAGAAGCGGACAGGGATGACTGAATGGTTGAACTTGCCGTTGTTGCGGACGTTTGTGCGAGTCCTGCCGTGTAATCCGAAATGATGGCCTGTGCCACGGAGGTAGCTACCGCATTTGCAACGGCATTTGTAACCGCATTGGTATAGTTTGGTATATTCTCCAGAGCGATACCCGTAGCCGTTATGGTGCCGTCGGTTTGCGCGGCCGCAAGCGCAGATTCCGCTGCTGAAGCTGCAGAGCCTGCTGCCGCAGAAGCGGCTACGGAAGGCGCATTGCTCGCTCCGTAAGAAGCCGCATATCCTCCTGCTGCAGATGTTACCGCTGCATTTACCGCATTTGCCAGATCTGTACTTCCGGCTGCGTTACTTACCGCAGAGCCTACCGCACTCGCACCGACCTTGGCCGCAACCGGTGCCGCAGCCGTTGCGGAAGCCGTAGCGATATTGGTAGCATAGCTTGTGATCTCACTTGTCACACTTGTTTTATCCGCTTCCACCGTCGGCGCCAAAGCATCCTGGTTGGCCTTCTGCTCAGCGATCGCATCGTTCAGTTTCGTGGACATGCCGGTAAGTTTCCCTGCCAAAAGATTCACGCCTGCGCTCACCTGCGACGCGCCGTCCGAAAGCTGTCCTGACCCGGAGGATAACTGTCCGAGTCCCGCAGAAAGCTGTCCGACCCCGTTTGTGTATTCACCGACGCCGCTTTGCAGGGTGCCTATACCATTCTTTAACGTCGTTCCTCCATCCAAGAGTTTCCCGGTACCGTCCTTTAATTCGGCCGTACCGTCGATGAGCTGATCCGATGCATCCGTCAGCTTATCGAGAGAATCCTCGATCGAGCCCGCATCAATGCCCCCGGTCAGATCGAAGCTTCCAAGCACATCGGACATTGCCACCGACATCGTCATATCCAGTGCAAAATCCGTTGCATCCGCCGTTACCTCAACATAGGAAGGAATGGAATAGTCTCCTTTTTCCTTCAGCTTTCCTTCCGGATCGATCGTCTCTTCCAGACCGGGCATTGCCACACCGACTACGATGTTCCTGCTGCCGTCCGAGATCACACGGCCGTTTTCCACTTCCACGTTACTGAAGTGATCGACCGGTAAGATCATGCCGCTTACGATCGTGAACGGAACCTTTGCTTCTTCCGTCTTCCCGTTGACTTCCATTGTCTCGTTTGTGTTATTCGTATAATCCAGACGGATCTTCACTTTTCCGTTCTTTCCCGCCAGATCGCCGGGCGCGATCTCTTTTCCGTCCAGATAGTAGGTGATCTTTACATCGATCGGAGCTTTCTCATCCGTCTCACCCTGATAGTAAATGTCCTTTCCCTCGGCATCCCAGACGATCGCACCATCGCCTTCCTCTTCATAGGTCTCATCACCCTTTACGTTGGTCACGCAGCTTAAGGTCGTGGCATCGTTTACCTTCGTCTTGTTGTCGCTGTTCTTTAACCAGTCGGAAACGATCGTCTCATCCACGACACCGCTTGCATCGGTGATCACGTATACGGTTTCTTCCTTGTCCGCATCGGACGTTCCGGATCCCATGGTATCGGCAAGCTGCTGTGTCAGGATTTCCTCCGTTTCGGAAACATCTTCCGTCTCACCTTCCGCTTCTTCCGTGATCTCTTCTTCCGTCTTTGCGGCCGAAACCGGCAGAAACGACATTCCCGATACGGTAAGCGCCGTTGCAAGGAAGATTGCCGAGCCCGCATATGCGGCTCTCTTTGCCTTCTTCTTATCAAACTCTTCTTTTTTCACAACATGAATAAAATTCGGTCTTTTCATAATTACATCTCTCCTTCTTTTTCCCGCCGTTTACTACGCGGAACCTGTCTATGCTTCTGCCTCATTAAGGTCCTTGGCTACGTTTGTTTTTGCTCCTCCCAAGAATCGATAGCTGGTTGCGATGATCAGCTTATCAAAAAGCAGGAACAGCGACGGCAGGACCAGAATAACCGTTACCATACTGATCAACGCACCTCTTGCCATCAGATTGCAAAGGGAACTGATCATATCAATATCCGAATAAAGCCCTACGCCAAAGGTTGCCGCAAAGAACGACAGAGCACTTACGAAAATGGACTGGATACTTGCCTGATGCGCGGTGATCACGGCTTCCTTCTTTGCCGCTCCTTCGGCCCGCTCCCTCCGATATCTCGTTGTCATGAGGATCGCGTAGTCCACGGTCGAACCCAACTGGATGGTTCCGATCACCACGGAGGCGATAAACGGGATCACGGTATGCGTGTAGTACGGAATCCCCATGTTCACGTAAATCGCAAACTCAATGGTTGCCACCAAAAGGACGGGAATCGATACAGACTTGAATGTCAGCAGGATGATGACAAAGATCACACCGATGGAAACGGCACTGACCTTTTTGAAATCCTCATCCGTGATCTCGATCAGGTCCTTGGTACAGGGTGCCTCACCGATCAACATTCCCTTCGGATCGTAGCTCTTTACGATCTTGTTGATCTTATCACACTGCGCATTGACTTCATCCGAAGCCACCGCATATTCACTCGTCACCAGCATCAATTGCAGTTCGTCGTTTTCGATATCTTCCAGGGCGCCTTCCGGAAGCAGGGCCTCCGGCACCGCCTCTCCCAACAAAGAAGCTTTTCCGATGACTGCCTTTACACCGTCAACGTCTTTGATCTTAGCGATCATACTCTTCGCGTCCTTACCGCTCATCGAGCTGTCCACAAGGAGCATATGCGTTGCGTTCATTTCAAAGTTTTCATTCAGCTTTTCATTCGCAACAATACTGGGCAGATCCCTGGGCAAGGTGGAATCGAGGTTATAATACACATCCGTCTTTTTATATCCGATCACTGCGGGAATCCACAAAAGCACAAACAGGATCAGGATCGGAATATAGGCCTTTGCGACCACCTTGGAGATCCGAAATTCCGGGATCAGCGGCTTGTGCCTCGTCTTTTCAAGCGCTTTATCAAAGACAAGGATCATGGACGGCAGGATGGTCACACAACCGATCACACCGAACACAACTCCCTTCGCCATGACGATTCCCAAGTCCATGCCGAGCGTAAAACTCATAAAGCAAAGTGCGATGAACCCGGCCACTGTTGTAATGGAACTGCTGATCACGGAGGAGAGCGTCAGATTGATCGCCCTCTCCATGGCCGCTTCCTTATTCGGCGCCGTCTCCTTATTCTCTTCGTAGCTGTGCCAGAGGAAAATGGAGTAATCCATCGTCACACCGAGCTGCAGCACCGCGGCCAGCGCCATCGTAATATAAGAAATCTCGCCTTTGAAAATATTGCTTCCCAGGTTATAAATGATCGCCATACCGATACTGCTTAAGAAGAATACCGGCACCAGATACGAATCCATGGTCAAAGAAAGTACGATCGCGGAAAGCAAGACTGCGATCAACACGTAGATCGGTTCCTCTTTCTCCGCCAGATCCTTCGTATCCGTGACCACAGCTGACATGCCGCTTACAAAGCATTGTCCGGCCGTCACCTTTCGGATCTCATGAATGGCATCCATCGTCTCATCCGATGACATCGTCGTATCGAACAGTACCGCCATCAATGTGGCATCGCCGTTGTTAAACACATCCCGCACTTCTTGGGGAAGAAACTCTACCGGGAAGGAAAGATCCGCAACGGAATCGTACCAGATCACGCTCTTCACATGATCGACGTTCTCCACGCTTTCCTTCAGCTTCGCCACATCCTTATAATCCATTCCTTCCACGACGACCATCGAAAACGCACCCGTTCCGAATTCGTTTTCCAAAATCTCCTGGCCTTTCATGGTTTCAATGTCCTTGGGCAGGTAAGAGAGGATATCGTAATTGACTCTGGTCCCGAAATAACCGATCGCCGAAGGGATCAGCAAAAGGACCGATACGATCAATATCACGATTCTGTGTTTTACCACCCAGCCTCCAAAACTCTTCATCTTTTCACACTTCCTTATTTGATACATGTACGGCCCTCTTCTTTGTTTCTGTCCGGTCCGTGAACCCTCTGTTCAAAAACGAGTATAAAAAAAAGACCGCAATCCTTACAGATTCAGTCTTTTCAAAATGTTTTCTTTTCAGATACAGATCACCCGATTTGTATTCGTGCCCGGAACATATTCCGAAAACTGTTTGGTCTATTCGCTCTCCATCTGTGCGACAACATCTTCCATCGAGTTCGTCATCAGATAGAAGTAAACCTCTGCTAACTCCTCCGGCGGGATCGGCATTTTCTGTGAGATCCAGGACAGTGCGATCAAAGCCAGAGACTTCGCATAGTATTCCGCAACCATATCCACCGTGATCCACTTCTTTTTAAAATGCTTTCTCTCGGTATTCTGCTTCAGATAATCTCCGAGCAATTTGGTCGCATTTTCCGTCACGATCTGGGAAAAGGAGTTCTGCCCTTCCATATGAGAAAGGCTGCAATAGAACTCTTTCTCCTTGTAGAGATTCTTGAAGATCAAAAGGATCGCCTCATTGATCATCTGATTTTCAAGCAAAGGAATAACCGGCATGAGAACCTCATCCCATAAGATCTTCTCGATCACGGCATACTTATCACGAAAGTGGTGATAAAACGTGGGACGGATCACACCGGCTTCATCCGTAATATCTTTGATTGTCATCTTTTCGACGGGCATTTTAACGCAAAGTCTCTTAAAACCTTCCATTAAATCCTTTTGCACGTCTTGTTTTGTATCGGTCATTCTTTACTGCTCTTCCACCATTTTTACGAAACGAACGATTCCCTGATAGGTCTTTTTCTGAATGTCATGCGCCATACGCACGGCATCTTCTTTTGCGACCTTTCCATCCACGTCGGCGGTATACATCAAAAACTTTTGGATCATATCAACTTTTGCGGAAAACTCCTTGGCTGCTTTGTTTCCTGCAGTTGTCAGAGTAATGGCACCGCCTTTTGCGGTCTCAATACATCCGCTTTCCTTTAAGATCCCGATGGCACGGCTGACACTGGGTTTGGAATATCCCAATTCCTTCGCCACATCAACGGAATGTACCACACCGTTTTGCTCTTTCAGGCTGTAGATGGTATACAGATAGTTTTCTCTTGATTCCAGCATTTACAAATCCTCCCTCCAAACAATATCGCCGTAGAAAGCGGCACCCCGCTTATCTGTATGTTAGCCTATGCTAACTCTTTTGTCAACTTTACAGGATCTCTTTTAAGATCGCTTCCTGCTCCTCGGCAGTGGGGCTCTTCGGATTCCAACCGATCTTTTGCCCGTCTCCCTCGAAGCGCGGAATAACATGAATATGGAAGTGATGCACAGTCTGTCCGGCCACTTCCCCGTTATTCTGTACGAGATTCAGCCCATCGGCATGGAGTTTCTCCTTTAACATCTCTCCTACCTTCTTTGCCACCTTCATGGCCTCTGCTGCCATATCCTCAGGCAGTTCAAAGAGATTTGCGGCATGTTCCTTGGGAAGGATCAGAGTGTGTCCCTTTGTTGCCGGACCCGCATCGAGGATCGCGCGAAAATGATCGTCTTCATAAACGGTATTCGTCGGGATCTCTCCGTTTGCAATCTTACAGAAAATACAATTTGGATCTTTCATATCTTATTCTTCCTCCTATGAAAACACAAAGAGCTGATCAAGCAGTCTCAGCATCTTAAAATCACCTTTGACTCTGGCACGTCCTTCGCTCATAAACGCTTTCTGGAAGGACATATTGCCTTTTACGATCTCACGCACCGTACCGACATCGGTTGCAATGGTCACATCCGCATCGTCATCCTGCGCAAAGTCGCATTCGCATTCTCTGCCGTTAACACGTAAATATAACGGCATTGCCTTACTGTCCATCACGATCTTATAGATCACTTTATCCGTGGTGTTCGCCTGGAAATGTTCGGAAAAGGCTACGATCAACTTATGATCCTCATCCTCGTCCTCGTCCATCTTCCCTCTGTATAAAGAAGCAAGTTCTTTGATATCTTCCTTTTGTGTCTGTACATAAGACTCATCCGCCACATACTTTGAAAGTTGCTCCGACTCCTGCGGGGTCAGATTGATGCCACGGTTGATCGCCACCGTCTGATTAACGGCGCGGTTACTTGCGGGAAGCGATGCCATCTTCTGATTGATGGTCCGGTACATATTCTCTGCTTTCTTCTCGATGATCTGGTTGTATTCCGGATTCTCCTCAAACAACGCCGTATTCGGAATGTAGCCGCAGATACCGCTGCAAGGCTTTCCTCCCAAAATCTCCCAGGCCACGGAGAGATTCAGTTTCGCATCACGCTCGCCGCTTGTCGTACTCATGGCGATGGGACACATATAGATCTGACTGATCTTTTCTTTGTCCCCGTAGAGCCAGCAGGAATCCAAGAACATCTGCATATATCCGCCGATCCCGTACCATTCCACGGTCGTCGCCAAAATGATACCGTCCGCACTCTTTAAGGACTGCGGAAGTGTGGTGATGCTGCTCTTTAATTCCGCAAGCATGAAGAGCTCCACCTTGACATTGAGTTCTTCCAGGACTTCCTTCATCTTATTTATCACATAAAGCGACGGATCGTCCATCAACCCCCTGCCGCCGTAATAGATATTGATCTTCATAGCTCATTCCCTTTCCTACGATTTCTTTCCCTCTTTTATTATAGCCTTTCTTCCGTCTTTTGTAACTTCTTTTTGTATAAGAAGATCGCCAGGACAAAACCTGCGATCAGTCCACCGACATGCGCCGCATTATCCACGTTTTCCGAAACAAATCCGGTGTAAAGCGGATAGACGATCAGCCATATGACTTTTTTTATCGTCATGCCCCGAAAACGATCTTTATCCCTTAAAAACATCCAGAGGAATCCTCCCAGGATACCGAAAATAGCACCGCTGGCACCGACACTGCCGCCGATGTCCCCTCCCTGTGAAAGAACATACCATTGAAATGCCATGCTCGCAAAACCCGCACAAACACCGGAAAGCATGTACAAAAGAAAATAGCGGATATGTCCCATTTCTTTTTCTATCATGTTCCCGAGATAATATAACATCAGCATATTTCCGGCGATATGTTCGATCCCGCCGTGTAAGAACATCGCCGTAACGATCCGGTAATACTCCCCGTCCAAAAATGAGCGCACTTCCAGTTTTCCCAGCTGATTCAGGCCAAACCCGGAAAGTGTGGAGAGCATGAATACAATGACATTCACGACAAAAAGCCCATGGTTGACCAGGGGCTGTTGTTTGAGTTTCAATAGCGGTTTTCCGTCTGTGCCGTACTTGATCCGTTCTTTTTGTTCGGGCGGATCGGGTGCCACCATAAAATCATCCAGCTGACTGCGCATCCCATAGTAGTCTTCCACCTTGCCCGGAGGAACGACTACCTTTTTCGCCATGGGATCCAGGATCCAGCAAAACGGCTCATCTTCACCTACCTTCTCTGCCGTGGCATAATCTCCGCTGTATAACAGCGTCAAATGATGCACTTCCGCAATTCCCAGATCGTGAAACCGCCAAACGCTGTGCTTCGTCACCTGTGCGACCACGTCCTTTGTCAGATAGGGATTTGCCATCATATCCATGATGAGCAAAAGATCGCAGAAACTCTCTTCTTTTTTGAATAACAGGGTGATCTCGGGATGGGTGGTATTCATCTCCCGATATCCGAGCTGTCCGAGATAATAAATGATTTTCCGTTTCATGCGTCTATTTTACCACAAACGCTTCGGATTTTCATTGTCCCGGCTAGGTGTATGTAAAGCTGAGCCTTCCCATCGTTACCTCATCGCCGGACTCTAACATGCTCATCTCCTGCGGGACCAGACGGATCCCGTTCAGAAATGTCCCGTTTAAGGAATTTAAGTCCGTGATAAACACGATCCCGTCACGCTCCGTAAATCTGGCATGGATCCTTGAGATCGAATTATCTTCTATGACGTAGTCCGCCTGATCTTTGTTCTTCCCGATAACAAACGGGAAAGCCGACAGATCGATCTCCCGTTGCCGCCCGCGGATACGTCCCTTTAAGATCCTCTGCTCCTTGTAACTGTTTTCCTCCAAAAGAACGGTCCTCTCTTCTGCCTTTCCGTCATCTTCGGACCATCCCCTTTCGCGCGGCTCATGCATATCCTCGCCTGCCTCCCGCTTCATGCTTACCTCCCGCGCTTCGCTCCCTTCCCCGAAATCTTGTACTTCGGACAGAAGATCTGCCTCATCCGATCGGCCGGCTCCGCTATCTGTACGTTGTTTTCCCCGGCTCTTTTCCGCTTTCTTTTTCAGGATACATACGATGATACCGATCAGCGAGAATGCGGCCAACGCGATACCTGCCATACAGCCGCTGTAATTAAGAAGCTCCTGCGGACGTTGTATGGAAAACGCCATCCACGTATATCCAAACAGGCCCAGTCCTCCGACACCCAGAATTCCGAAAAATACCATGGATGCCATAAATCCTTCTTTTCTCCGGCGGGGCAGTTTCTCCGCTTCCGTCGACATATCCTCTGCCTCCTCTTCTTCTGGAAACACGAAGAATTCATCCTTTTCATTCTCATCCCCCATCGGTCCTGCGACTTCGACGGACCTTGAAGGCTGTGCCGGATCCTCCAGAAATTCCCGGATCGCCCGGATCATATCGCCTTCATATTCCCGCGCCTTCTGATAAAAACCAAAGGATGCCATCACCGCGTCCTTATCTTCTTTGTCCGCATGCTCCAGCAAAAACTCAAGAAGCCGGTCCACTTCTTCCTTATAATCCAGCGAGAACCCTGCATCGTAAAGAAAACGGACTTCGCCCTTGCGCCCGCCGTATATATAGGACGGTTCCAACACCAGCCCTTCTTCATCCAATAAGAACCGCTCCAGCTCTTCCGATACCTTTAAGATGCCCGCAAGCAATGCGCGGATATCTTCTTTGTCCATGGTCTGCTTTTCATAGAGAATATCCAGCGGCTGTCTCGACGTTATATCAAAACCGATCTCCGTCTCGCCGTTGAACGAACGGATTTCCGTGGGAAGAAGATATTTCATCCTGTTCTCTTTCAACATCGTACAGGCAAACTCTCCCGCATCCTTCACCTGTAACGGATCCATGCGGATCACCAAAAGATTCTTATGGTCTTCTCTTCTGAATTCTGTTCTCATTCTTCCGTCTCTCCTTTGTCTTCACCAAGTTTTTTAATTTTTCTCGCCTCCCGAAGCAGCTGGACCGGATGGATCACATTGCGGGAAGCCGTGACCGTCTGCTGCCACGATGTGCTTTTACATCCGACCTCCACCGTTACCTTATGCGCCTTGGATGTGATCTTCGATGAAATCTGCGCTTCTCCGATCAGATTGTGTTCCAAAATCTCCGCAACAGCAGCACTTGCAATGTTATAGCGTTCCTGCGACGTTTCCCACACGGCCTGACTTGCACGCAACGCCGCCATTTCCGCGGCACGCGTGACCGAGCATAGATTAAAAAGATAAAACGACAGAAAAATAAATGCCTGTATCACAAAGAACATAAACGAGACGATCACCGCCGCTTCCACAGTAAAGCTTCCCCTTTCATCCCTGATAAACTTCATGTCCATAAACAACCTCCGACAACATATCCGATCGTCAAAAACGGCAGAAACGGGATCTGATCTTTCTTGCCCTTGCGTTTCGTGATCCACAAGATCATTCCGACGAGAAAGGCCGCGAGAAATGCGATCATCAAAGAAAGTATCAGAACATAGATCCCGCAGTACAGGCCCAAAACAACGATCGTTGCCACATCGCCGTATCCGATCGCCTGCTCCGTTACAAAAGCGAGCCAAAGAAATGCCGCCCCGACGAGTAGTGCGATCAAAACCGAGGCAGTCTCCGCCCGGCCCGCACCGGACACTCCGATGATCCCAAGCACTCCGACAGCGACCAAAGGGAGTCGCGGAACCTGTTTTCTTTTCAGATCAACGATGGATAACCCGGTCAAAAACAACGCCAGTCCCCCTTTTACCCATAACATTTCATACATGGTGTTCGCCCTCCGACTTTGGAAATCGGAACCGCTTCCACCGTGCGTTTCAGTCCGGAACAAAACGCATCGTTATGATAGCAATCTCCGTAATCCGTAATATAAACCACCGCATCCTTCTTTCCCCGCGCACAGATCGGACAGGCATGATAACGGCCGCCGTCTTTGTTATGCAACGCTCCCACCTGCTCTCCGAGAGACCTTTGTATGCTCAGGTCCAGATAGTTACAACTCTTGTCCTTGTGATATGCCGTCCCATACGGCGTGATATATACGATCTCTTCCTTTTCGTTTGCAAGCGCCTGCCCCGCATTATCGTATCCGGTATAGGCGCGTGCCAGAGCAACGTCACCGACGAAAAAACCGGATAGCGGGCTCAGAGAAAAGAACGGTTCCACCTTATAATTGCAATGCAACTCGATCCTGTCGTCTTCCATGAAGGTGCTTCCCAGGAAGGAAAAGTTCATGGCAGATTCCGCAGGGCTCTTTGCAATATACTCACTGCCCAGATCCTTCATTACCATGGCCCGCACATAGGTCTCCGAAAGAAGTGTACCGCCGAGTATCCCGGATTCTCCGAGCTCCCCCAATGCATCTTCCCCTACAGCGGCATAAACGGCCGTTTCTTTTGCCACGGATGACAGACTCCCGTTTACCTTCATTTCCAGCTGAAGGATGCTGACAAACGAAAGAAGCGACATGATCGCAAATAAAAAGATCGGGAAGACCAGGGCAGCCTCAACCGTAAGACTGCCCCGCATCCCTAATGAAAGAAGGTCAATGCCCGACCAAACCCTTTGTGGCGTTTTTTCTTTTTTGGGGATCCGGAATGGATTGTTTTTATAAACGCTATTCGAAGTATGTTTCCGAGAATTATTAATTCTTGTTTTTTTTGTGACGTTTCCCACAAAGGGCATGGTCGGACACTCCTCTCTTTTCAGTAGTAATACCACTCTCTCGTGATCTCACACGATCCCCCGTACTTGCTTGCGAAATTCGCCGTGATCACTGCCCGGTCCACACAGCAGTCCAGGCGAAAGCCCGCATTTCCCGGTGTCTTTCGGATATCCATTTCTATGATATCCATCGCTCGTTTCGTCTTCTTTTCGCTTCCCTCCAATGCCAGAAAAACACGCAGATAATCCTTGTAGCTTAATCCATCGGCGATCGTTTCGTCCGATGCACCGACGGTATCGGCATCATCCGCCGTCTGCTCCACCACATCCGCCGATCCGTCCTGTGTGAACTGCAGCATCCCTTCCAAGCTGTAGTGCCAGGTCTCTGCCGTCTTTACGATGGGAACCCGCCCGCCTTTGAGGAGTTGTTTCACATCATACACACTCTCGGCATAAGCCCAGGCAAACAGAAGGGAAATCTTCACAAGCTCCGTCAGTTCCGGAAGCGCCACGGCAGCGCAGACCGTTGCCGCTAAAGCCTCGGCTTCCGCCACTTTTGCTTCATCCGAAAACAGATAGGTCACATTTGCGGTCTCCCGAAGCAACAACAACCGATTTACGATCGCTTTGAGATTATCGATATCGCTGCTCTTTCCCATCAGGATGTATTCCACCTGGTACTGCAACAGTCCCTCTTCTTTCGGCTCCGTATAATACCCGCAAAACTGCAGAAGGTATTCATGAAAGATCAGTTCATCGGCTGCGCCGACCCCTTCTCTTTTTCCAAGCCCGCTTCCGACATTCAGACTGCGCCCGGAAACATAGTTTTGCGGATTTACGGCCATCGTCGAAATCTCCGTATCCGCATCGATCACCAGCGAAAGAATTCCCCTTGTTGCATTCACCGCATCGGCCGGATTGTCAATCTCCACTTCTTCCCATTCATCCTCCGTCGCATCCTTTTTCTTCGGCGGGATTTCAAAGTTATCGATCGCGCTCTGATTGGAAAGCCGTTCGGAAGTAATGTCTCTTTCCACCAGATCGTAATCCTCCACCGTAGCCAGTTCGCTCTGTATTTCCTTTAAGTAATCCATGCCGTACAGATTTTTCATATAGCCAACGGCCTGTCGTTTTAACACTTCCCCTCCTGCGTCGGTGGCGAGGGAATACGCATCCACCGTGACGTTTTGCGGATATACCGCCGTCAGATCCTTTATGAGTCCGTAGGTCTCTCCAAGGTCGGTATTGTCCGTAAGATACCCCTTAAAATGATCTTCCAGGCAATGTATGTTTCCGCCGTTTCCGTATGTCACATCAATGAAGAATAACTCATATTGCTCCAGCAGCTCTCTGTTGTATTCCGCAAATACGGACTGCATAGCCAAGTCATAGGCACACTCTGCCTTTAATCGAATCGCATTTTGCCTGGCGCCTTCGATCAAGGTCAGTAGCAACGATAATATTACGGTAAATGCCAGAACCAGAAAAATACTGACCGAACCTTTCCATGAGTTATTCTTCATAATGCTTCCTATCCTAAACCTTACTGCTTTGACTGTTGATCTTTTTGAAAATGGTGTTGACCAGATCTGTCATTTGGTCCTTAAAGATGAGTACGAGAGCGATCAGAACGACGAGAATCAGAATCATCTCCACCGTACCGATGCCACGTTCATCCATCCAAAACTTTTTCCATGCTTTCATGACTCTTCTCCTTTCTCATACTTGGTAATTGAGAAACGCCGGCACCATGATCAAAACCATCACAACGGATAACATCATGACCATCGGGATCAGCAACTTGGTCCCTGCCTCTTCTCCCATTTTTCGTATGCTACTTTGATGCTCCACAAATGCATCCTCCGCCTCCTGCTCCAACAACTCTCCCAGGTTCACAGAACCTTTTTTCACATTTGTGGCTATCAGACTGATGCACTTTCTGTACTGCGGCAGCCCCACACGTGCGGAAAACCCGGCCAGTGCCTGTTCTTCCAGCATCCCGTTATCCATGCTCCTGACATATATCCCCAGTTCCTCGATCAGCGCGGAATCCTTTGTTTTGCTTCCGTCTGCAAAGATCTTTCGAAGTGCCGACGTCACACTCATTCCGGCGCCTGTCAAAAGTGCCAGTTTCCCGGTGAAATCCGGATATGCAAACAACAGCTCCTGCTGCCGTTTCTCATAATTCTTTTCCACATCCCGATCCATTCCCTTAAACAGTGCGAGCGCACAGAGAAAGGTCAGCGCGAGCATAAGCAAGCTGCCGTGCTCTTTCTTCTCTGCAAACACTACGCTTTGCGCCTCTACGGTTTCCGGCAGGGCAAACGTCTCATTTCCCACACTCTTTGCATCCTCCGCCCGAAGTTCTTGTTCGAGCGCTGCGTAAAACGCTTCCTCTTCGCCAAGCACTCTCGGACAGACACAGACCTCAAACTGCTCTTTCTTGGATTCTTCCCCGTAATACATCGTAACTTCCACCGTCACCTTCGTCTCCTCGGAAAGCTCCTCGTTATGCACATGCCCCTTCGTATCCAGCACGGCATAATCCGAAGAGAGGTATTCGAACTGCACCTGATCTTCCGCATAACTATCCGGAAAACAAAGATCCTTAGTTACCCTCTGCAAACTTTCGTTTTCTCCCAAAAGCTCTCCCTGCAGATACGAAAATGCCTCCGAAAACAGTACCGGCAATTCTTCTTTCGTGTGCGTTCGCGGTGACACCGATACCGTTACATCCCTCTTTCCGTAGCATTCGCTTTCGACGACGGTATCCACAACGACTTCCTCGCCACCGTAATCCTGCCGCAGGATCTTTCCTTCTTCATCGATTCTTCCCTTCCCCGATTCCGACAAGAACATCAGGCCGCTTAAGAGAATACCTGCAAAGATCGTCAAAAGACACAGTTTCTTTTTCCGCTCGTAATATGCTCTTGTTAAAGCCTTCGCATCCTTCCCCGGATGCATCTTCCCAATCTTATCGAGAAGATAAGGATCCATCTTCATCTCTTTCTTCATCTATGCAATCTCCAAAATCTTCTCTGACAGAACATAAGCCAGTGCATATATGATGAGCACCACCGTCATGATCGCGATCCCGCTTACGTTATGGTATAAACCGTCGAAGTATCCCGGATTCGTCATCCGAATGTACAAAAGGATCCCCAGCGGCACCACATTCATGATCTGCTGTTCATACCGCTTGGCCGCCACCAACAGACGGATTTCCTCTTTCACCTCCATCTGTCTGGTGATAATGGAGATCGTCCGCCCCATGATCTTTCCCATATCTCCGCCGCTTCGCTTGGCAATCGCAAAAATATCGGCAAAGTCACGGATCGCATCCACATCGGTCTTTTGCGCAAACGCATGCAACAGCTTTTCAACCGGGATCCCGTTTTTGGTCTGCCGCAGTATCTTCTGAAGTTCCCGCGCCATCACATCGTTCTCACCGAATCGAAACGAGATATCCCGATAGCTTTCCCGAAATGCATTCTCCACGGAATACCCCGCCTTCAGGGCCGCCACCATACTGAGCAGCATCTCCTTGAAATGCATGGTCAGAAGCTCCGTCCGCCGCGTTTCCAGTTTTCTTTCCTCCTGTAAAAAGAACAGCATCATAAAGGGGAGCAGGAAAAGAAGTGCCAAAAGGGAATCGTAGAACAACTCGGCGATCGCGATAAACAAAGGCACGATCTTAAGGCAGATGCCAAGCCATTCTTCTTTTGTTTTGGGTCGTTTTTTGGCTATTTCATTCCATACGTCTGCAATCTGTTTCATTTTTTATAATGGAGGTTTGATTCCCGGCTAAACCTATGCCGCATCTTTCCAGTTTCTCTGTATGTTCCAAGACGCCGACCTTTTCCAGCGTCCCCTTTACCTTACCCATAGCGTCCTCTCCCGTCTCCCGAAACCGATAGAGCGGAGAAAGAACGACTTCACCGTCGATATAATCGATGACTTCCGAGATCTGCAGCACCTTCCTCGAATGGTCCCGCAATCTTCCCAGGTGAACAATGATATCAATGGCCGATGCGATCTGCCTGCGGATCGCCGCAAGCGGCATCTCCATTCCCATCAACACCATCGTCTCCAAACGCACCAGCATATCGCTTGCACTGTTCGCATGCCCCGTCGAAAGCGAACCGTCATGTCCCGTATTCATAGCCATCAAAAGATCGATCGCTTCATCTCCTCTGACCTCTCCGACCACGATCCGGTCGGGGCGCATGCGAAGAGACGACTTTATCAGATCTCGGATCGTAATGGCGTTGCACCCTTCCACGTTCGCATTCCTGGTCTCCAGCCGCACCAGGTTATCGACACCCCGCAGCTGTAATTCCGCATTGTCTTCGATCGTAATGATGCGCTCATCCTTCGGGATAAAATCGGAAAGCGCATTTAAGAATGTGGTCTTCCCGCTGCCCGTACCGCCGCTGATAAAGATGTTGTACCTTGCAACGACCAGATCCTTTAAGAAGGCCACGACTTCTTCGGTAACGGAGCCGATGCGCAAAAGATCCTCGATCCTTATGGGATCCTCCGGGAATTTACGTATGGTCAGTATCGGCCCGTTTAAGGCGATCGGCGGCATGACCACATTGACGCGCGATCCGTCCGAAAGCCTGGCATCCACGATCGGAGAAGTTTCATTTACCACGCGGTTGACTCTCGCCACGATCTGCTGAATGACATCCGCCAGTTTTTCCGCAGACTCAAACGTCACGCTTTCTTTTTCCAGACGGCCCGCTTTCTCCGTAAAGATGCAGTCCGCTCCGTTGACCATGATCTCCGTAACCGAAGGATCCGACAGAAATGTTTCCAACGCATCCAGCTTGCGGATCGCGGCAAAGAGTTCCTTTCGCAGATTTCTTTTTTCCTGAAGTGACAGACGATTTCGCATTCCTTCACCGGAAATGACCCTATCGATCATCTCCAGGATCTCTTCATCCGAAATATCGCGGGTATAGTCCATATCATCCATCAGCTGAAGCCTTATGCTTTGACGCAACGCTTCGTATTCTTCGGATCTTTTCATGCACTGTCCTTCCTGAAATCCTCGGCCAGATTCTTCTTCATATATTCCGCCAGCTGCGTATACGGCAGCTGCTCCGCCTTCTGACTCATGTCTTGAAAGATCGGAAGCTGGCACTTCGTCATCTTTGCGATCACGCTCTCTCTTCCGGAAAGACGCAGGGCATCCTCAAAATCATTGAGCTTCATCTTGGAAAGCGCATCCCCTCTGGCCAGGGTATAGACCTTGTCACAACGCTCTAATATCCGTATCAGTCCGCGCATCTGATCCCCCAGATCCAAAACCAATACTTCATACTCTCCCGACTCCGCCACCAGACGGATCAGTTCGATCCACTGCTCCTCTTCCACGTGGGTAAAGTCCTCAAAACTCAAGGCCGGCGGGATATAGGAAAACCCGTCAAAGCGCTCCGACAGACTCGCGAGTTTCAATAAAAACTTCTCCCTCGAATCATCCAGGTAATACATCAGATCCATCAGATCGGTCTTGTATTCCCGCTGAAACCATTCGCGAAAACCGGCAAACACTTCAAAATTCATATAGAGTACCTTGTGCTCCACCGCCATGAGTTTGCAGTACATCAAACTGAACGATGTCTGCAGACACCGGCCGATCGGCGTATAGATCCCGATCACCCGCGCGTGATGCCCGGAGCCCGTAAGTGCCGAAGCGATCGCCTTCTCATCCCCGTATTCCAGGCAGATCTTTAAGATCTTGTTTACGATATCCTCCCCGGACTGGTACTTGCAGATCGCATGGATCGCGCCTTCCTCCGTTTCAAAGACTTCCTCCTCCCGCGATCGTTCTTTGACCAGGAGAATGATCTCGTTTAAGTGCCTGAGCGGAAAATATGTTTTTGACTCCTCCCAGCACCCTTCCTCCACCAAAAGAAAGCTGATCTTCTGCGTCATGGCATATTCCATAGCCGCTTCCGCTTTGCTGAAGCCCATGATCCGAAACGGGATCTTTTGCTGCTTTTCCATTGCCGCAGAAAGCCTGCGGACATAACGCTCGTCCGTGTCTAAAATTGCCAAAACCGGTTCCATACGATAACCTCCGAAATGAGTGCCCCGACAAAAATGGGCAGTGCGAAATGAATGGTAAGATGTGAAAAATTTTCTTTTTGGAATTCTTTTTTCCTGATCAGATCGATGATCTTAAACACGGAACATATAAAGCCTGCGATCACAGCGATCACTCCGGCCATAAGGGTCTGTTCAAACCCGAGCCACAATGCGATCACCGCGAACAGCTTTGCATCTCCGCCGCCGAATACGCCTCCGATGTAGAGCACATACCCGATCGCCAGAATATAGATGCTGTCGATCAGATAAAAATACCAGAGCTCTTCCCGGGAAAAGAACAACAGCACAACGCCCAGCCCGTACCCGAAAAGGATCAGCAGATTCGGTATCTTACTACTCTTATAATCCATGATCAAGGCCACGAAAAGAATCCCGAACAAAATACAATCGGAATAGTTCATATCTGCCTCATAAAATAAAGTGAAATCTCCGCTTCGAACGAAGCGGCTCGTTGCCATCGGCAACTTGATTTGGTAATTGCGATTATAGAACTGTCGCAAATGTTTGTAAATACTTTTTCCGGAAATTTTTTTCTTTTGTGAAAATCTGCCGAAAAATAAAGCGGATTTTTAGCAGTAAAAACTAAACTAAAAATCCGCGATTGTCTGTGCCCGAAACACTGACATTTAACCCTGTTTTGGAATAGGTAAGACCGGAATTTACGGTCTGTGCGTTCTCCATAACCGGTCCTTCTTTGTCCTCATTGCTGATGGCCGCATATGCATCCCTTAATTTGGAGATGATCTTGATCGTCTCTTCGAGGGGCAACGGATCGTTGTGCAGATCCGCCATGACCAGCTGCTTGCTGATATACACATAGAGGGAGAGAAGATTTCCGGCAAACTCGTAATCATAATTTAACGAATCCATGAGTTCCTTCAAACAACCTCTGGCTCTTTGAATATTCAAACGGAATGCCTTCTGATCCCCGTTTGTAAAATCCTTCTTTGCATCATCAATATAGACCAAGAACATCTCATACGTGATCACCACAAGCTCCGTGCGGGACGCCTGTGTGATCCGTAATGCAAACTGCTTTTTTAACTCACTGTCCATACGTTACCTGCCTTTTCTCTTACTGCAGTAACTGAAGCACCTGCTGCGGTCTTTCGTTGGCCTGTGTCAGGATGGAAGTTCCTGCCTGTGTAAGAACCTGAAGATTGGAATACTCCGTCATTGCCTCTGCCATGTCGGTATCCATGATACGGCTGTATGCGCCGGTTACGTTTTCATCGGTAACATCCAAACTGTTTTCGGTGTGCTCCAATCGATTCTGATAAGCACCAAGACGGGCACGGATCTTGGAGATATACTCATTTGCGTTTGCCGTCATCTGAATTGCTTTCGTAGCACCTTCCGGTGTGGAAATATCGATCTTATCGATACACATCGCATCAAGAGTTACGGAAGGAATACGAAGCTCGATCACTTCTCCTTCGTTTGCACCGATCTGCATGCGCATCGCGCCGACACCCTTCAGTTCGGATTCCACGTCTCCGGTCACCGCAGGATCTTCGATCTCGTAAACGACTTCGAAATCACCCGCACCGGAAATGGTTACCTTATTACCATTATACGACACAGTACAGTCTCCGGGGAAGGCTGTATCGGATCCATCTTGTAAAATTGTTACATCGCCGTCTTTCAGATCGATGTTTCCGTCTCCGTCCAAGCTTACATTATTTATGGTAAAAGAATAGTTTTTGGTCTCCACGGAATCGGTATAGGTAAAGACCTTTACACCCATGGTATCCGTATAACCCTTCACGTCATTATCGCCGTTTAAGAGTTTCTTTCCGTTGAAGTTGGTATCCTCGGCTACACGCGCAAGTTCTTTTTTCAGCTGATCTGCCTCTGCATCGATCGCCGCACGATCGCCTTCGGTGTTGGTACCGTTTGCCGACTGAACGGCAAGCTCGTTCAGTCTCTGAACCATAGCCTGCATTTCCTGCAGCGCACCTTCTGCCGTCTGCACGATGGAAACACCGTCGGATGCATTCTGGGATGCATTGCTGAGTCCTCTGAGCTGAAGATTCATACGCTTTGCGATCGCCATACCGGACGGATTGTCCTTTGCATGATTGATCTTAAAACCGGTGGATAATTTCTCGGAAATATTACTTAAAGAATTGTCATTGAAATTCAGTGCCTTGTTCGCAATAATGGCGGAAACGTTATAATTTACTCTCATGTGATTACCTCCCTAATTCACTGCTTTGCTTCATCCTCCATTGTCCGGATGAATACTTTTGCAATCGTATATAACGTCCCTGTTGAAATGTCGTCTCCGTCGTCCGTGACAGAGCGGAATGCATCTAATTGCATTTCTTCACTGTATATACATGATATATCGGCATTTAAACCGGTTTCCTGTAGCATATTCTCGGAAATTTTTTCACAAATTCCACGATATCTTTCGGTATCCGCTTCGCTCCTGGCCATGATCATGCCTTCGATCGCGCCGTTCTTTACCGCAAATGTGGCACCGGTACGATCCGCATCTTCCTGTCCCTTAAAGTCGATGCTGACTCTTCCTTCGCCCGTTCCGATCAGCTTTACATGTACCATGGTCACATCATCCCCGTTTTCCATCGGCACATAATAGCTCTCTTCCCTTGCATGGTGCGATACCATGGTGAGCTGACGGTTCATCATGGTCAAAGAACGTACATCAACACGCCCCTCTTCATAGGTCAGCGTCTCGATCATATCCTGTGATGCTTCGACCATATCTTCCACCGCTTCTTGCACGGCCTCTTTTCCTTCGGAAAGAACATCCGTGATATGGCGGAGTTTATCCTCCACTTCTTTTTTGGCATCCTTGGAAAATGCCGCAAGCTGCGCATACAGCGTGCCTTCCGTAAGTGCCTGCTGTGCCGTTACGTTGTTTGCGGTTTCCGGAACGGAAATGTCCGCAAGTGCACGGTAAACTTCCTCCGATGCTTCTGCGGCGTCATCTATGATACGCTCCGTTTCCGCCGCCTCTCCATAGTTAGCGTTTGCTAACTCGCTCTTCAATTCGCCGGCACGCAAACGGAAATAATTTCCGATCTGTTCCGAGATATCGGTCCCTTTCGCATGGATCTCCGATAAGAGCCCGGTCGCATCATCGATCTTTGTATCCACGTGTCCTGCCTTTTTGGTACGAACTGCGGAAAGCAACGACTCCATGCTGAGCGCTCTGTCGCTTTGCACAACACTTCCGACGGCCGCATCGTCCGCCTTCTCCACCTGGCGAAGCAAGCGGTAAATCCCGATGTACGCATCTCTTTCTTCCTGTGTGATCTGATCGGACGCATCCAGTTTCTGCAGGAATCTGCTGTAGGAAAGCATTTCTCCCTCGGTTCCTTCTTTGTCCCGTAAGTATGCGTGCAGCTCGTCGAGGTTCATCTCCATGGGATTGACGCCCTCACGGATCATCGCCAAGGTCTTATCCGGTGTCAGGGCCGTTGTTACCTGCTTTAACAGGCTGTCGGCCTCTTTTACTTCGTATATGTTTTCTTCCGTGATCTCCATGCTGTTATAGCCGAGGATCCGGATCGCTCTGCGGTTTTCTTCGGTCGGCTCCAAACCCTGTTCCTGTAAAAGAACGTCCACATTCTGAAATGCCTTGGAAATCCTGTCGCCAAGATCCGCACGGGGTGCAGTCATAAGTGCCTCATATGACTCACCGGCCTTTTGGTAAGTCGCTGCTAACTCTTTGCCGGTTGCTTCCACGTGGCGGAGCGTAAAGGTCGCGCTCTTCATCCAGGCTTCGCGCACGGCAACACCGACGGTGGCCGCAGGTGCATCCTTGATGTTTTCAATGCTCTCGCTTACCTTTGCCACGGACGTAGCGTGATACAGAGACTCTTCTTTATCCAGCTGGGCCGCAAGCTTCTCGAGCGGCTCCATGTCGATGCGAATGCCAAGCTTCATCAGCTTTAAGTTCGCCTGTGCACTCATCTGCATCTGCACGTGTACCAGGAGTTTTTGCATATCCGCAGTTTTTTCTGCGGACGCATCGGATACGATCGCACCGCTTTCCTCATTTGCGTTTGCCGTGTCTTGCGTGTTCACATGCAGTTTCTCATAAGAATAGAAGAGCTGCTGCAAGGTCATGCTGCGATTCTCCCGCAAGGTCATCGCGATCTCATCCTCGCCCAGCACCTGTGTTTTTTCATTGATCTCGATCGCAGACGCCACGTAACCGACCGATCCCGTCTGCGTCTGCATCGTCACGTTTCCCTTATCCGCGGGAAGTCCCACGGAGAGTGCGTCGGCGGAAAGAAGCGCTGCCTTTTCCGGTGCCATCGGGAAGGTGAGTTCATTCATCTCATGCAGGCGGAGCACATGTTCCTCCGTAAGCGCAAGTCCCTTTTCCAAAAGCCACTGTGCCTCGCCCTTGGTGTCGTCATTTACGGGCAGTCCCGTCTTTTCGATCAGACGCTCCACCTGTCCGGAGAGCGCTTCCATATCGGCTGCATTTCCCTTCTGTGCCAAATATCCGGCGCCCGCCATGTAATAGCCGCCGGACGAACGATTGCTGTCGGCTGCTCCCACATGACTTGCTTTGTATAAGTTATCTATGGTTAACTCTTCTTCATTTTCAAGTAAGTATTTCTTTGCTCCATCGGAAAGCTCGGTGATGCTCTCGGCCATTTTCATGCCTTCGGCAATGCCTAAGATGTTCTTTTCCGAGGCGGGAAGATCGGTCTTATCGAGCGCCTTCATAATGCTCGTTGCATAGCCCGCATTTCCCGTGATCTTCGTTACGGTCGAAGCATCGATATTGTCCGTGTATCCGGCAACCTCTACACCGGCCTGCGCCAATACCACCTTGATCTGGTCCATGACGGTCACCATCTCACCGGGTTCGTAATCCCCGGGATCGCCGCCACCCTCCTGCAGTTTTTTATAATCCTCATCGGACATGGTGCCTGCCATCACGACCATGTAATCCTTTGAACTCTTGCCGTCCTTCTTGACCGCCTCATCCAAAAGATTTTCTTTTTCCGCATGTTCTTTGTAGGCATTGTTGTTTAAGCCCGTCCCCTCTTTGTCATAACGAAAAAAAGAAGATAAGCCCGGATCATCCTTGTGATTTGCCGCAATACCGCCTTGTGCGCGCAGCGAATCGCCGATGGAAACCTGTTCTTTATACTGATCAAATGGATTCATAGAAATATTCATAGACACTCCCGTAACTGATTACGTCTGTCCATAGACTTGCCTGAAAGGAAATCCGTTTCCTTCGTATGTAACAAAACAGAGTGAACACGATCACGTATCCACTCTGTATTTCGGCATTTCCGATTGTTTTATTAACCTCTTAGTAGTTAAAGGAGAAAATCGCGGCACCGTACGGCGGCAGATCGAAGGTCACGGAATACTTCTGTCCGTTAACCTCATACTCCTCCTTGACGGGGGTGAGATCCTTCTTGATCTCATGGCCGTTTCCGCCAAACTCCGTCGCATCGGAATTCAAGATCAATTTGTACTTCTTGGAAGAAGGAACGCCTAACTTAAAGTCCGTTCTCTCCATTGGTGTCATATTGAGTACGACCAGAAGATTATTCTTTCCGTTCTCGGACTTACGCACAAAGCTGTAAATACTGTTCTGCGAATCATCCGCATTCATCCACTCAAAACCGTTCCAGTTGTTATCGTTCTCATACATGCACGGATATTTGCGATAGATCTCGAGAAGCTTTGCGACATAGTTCTGCATCGAAGAGTGGAGCGGATCCTCCAAGGTACCCCACTCAAGCTCCGTAGCCTCATTCCACTCATGCTCCTGACCGAATTCCTGGCCCATGAACAGAAGCTTCTTTCCGCAGTGGGTAAACATGAAAGTATAGCCCACGCGAAGGTTTGCGAATTTATCGACAAAGAAGCCCGGCATCTTATTGAGCATGGAGCACTTTAAGTGTACCACCTCATCATGCGAAAGCGGCAGGATGTAATTCTCACTGCTGTTATAACTCATGGCAAAGGTCATCTTGTAATGATTGTCTTTTCTGAAATACGGATCCAGCTTCATGTATTCGCAGAAATCATGCATCCAGCCCATGTTCCACTTCATGCTGAAGCCCAAACCGCCTTCTTTGACATCGCCGGTTACCATCGGCCATGCAGTCGATTCTTCGGCGATCATCAATGTGCCGGGGAATCGTTCTCTCATCTGGGAATTCAAATGGCGGAAGAACTCGATCGCATCAAGGTTCTTGTTGTTGCCGTATTCATTGGGCAACCACTCGCCGTCGCGCTTACCGTAATCCAAGTACAGCATGGACGCAACCGCATCCACACGCAAGCCGTCGATATGGAACTTCTTTACCCAGAACATCGCATTCGCGATCAGGAAGTTACGTACCTCATTCTTTGCATAATTAAAGATCTTGGTACCCCAGTCCGGATGCTCGCCGCGGCGCGGATCGGGATGCTCGTAAAGCGGCTGTCCGTCGAAATCAGCCAGACCGAACTCATCTCTTGGGAAATGTGCGGGTACCCAATCCAGGATAACACCGATGCCGTTCTTGTGAAGTTTGTTTACAAGATACATGAAATCTTCCGGTGTACCGTAACGGGATGTCGGTGCATAATAACCGGTTACCTGGTAGCCCCAGGACCCGTCAAACGGATGCTCTGCGATACCCATCAATTCCACATGTGTATACTTTAATTTCTTTAAATAATCGACAATGCGATCCGCGAACTCTTTGTAGTTATAGAAGCCTTCCGCCTCCGGTTTGGGATGACGCATCCAGCTTCCGATATGACATTCATAAATGGCTACAGGTTGCTTCTGCCAGTCGGTGGTTTTCTTCGCATTCTGCCACTCATCATCCGTCCATTTAAAACGGGTCAGATCCGTTACAAGAGACGCCGTTCCCGGACGCAGTTCCATCATATTGCCGAACGGATCGGCCTTATAAATGATCCTGTCATCCGCAGTGGTAATGACGAATTTATACATATCATTTTCTTTTACACCCGGGATGAAACGCGCGTAAATACCGCCTTCACCGAGACGTTCCATGGGATATTCATCCACATTCCAGTCATTGAAGCTCCCTGCTACGCTGACTGCCTTTGCATGAGGTGCCCAGACCGCAAAATATACGCCGTCATCGCCGAAGACATTTGTCTTATGCGCACCAAGTTTGTCATAAATCTCATAATGCGACCCCTGTGCAAATACATACTGATCTGCTTCCGTTAAAAACAACGGATTTTCTACCTTCTTTGCCATACCTTTACCTCTTTTTTATTTTATTGGAAATCCTTTTCCTTTAATACTATCATGTCCTGATCATCGTAACGCTTTGCAAATACAACATCCATAAAGTGTCCGAGGTTTTTCTTTTCGGACTTTGCGATCGCGGCATCCACGATCTCCTGTACTTCCTCTACCGTTACGGCATGATCCCTTGTTTGTCTGTCGGAAATCTTGGTATACAGCGCCAATACTCCCATTTCATCGATCGCATAATCGCGTTCGTTCGCATATTCCTTACCGTAAGCTACCAGACCGTCATTGTCGAGGGATGCGATATCGATCCGGATATCGAAGAATTCCCGCGGCATATTTTCACGGGCCACCATCTCTTCCATCTCCTTCTTGCTGCCGACCAAGGCAACAAACGCGCCTCCTGCCTGAAGATTCTTGAGATACTCTCCGATATTTGCCAACGCGATATCATCCAACGCTCCCGCATCTTCTACGATCAATGCGCCATCCAATACACTTGCCAGTGTCTCCGGAATATTCTTCTTATTCAAAAGCTCACCGGTGATCTTCGCAACCTTGCCGGAGAATCCGGATTCCTTCGTAGACAAGATCTTTACCAGATTCTTTGCTACATTCTCGGTTCCGGTTCCCTTTTCTCCAAGGATCAGAACATTCCCGAATCGCGGATCGATACTCACATGATCGATCGCATATGCCAGCTGCTCCTGCTCTTCCTTTGTCTGTGCTACCGAACCGAAAGTATCCTTTTCTTCCCTTGTGAGAAGTCTCGCTTCCGCTGCCGGGGCTTCTTCGCCGCCTTCAGCCTTCGCTGCTTTTTCTGCGGCATCCTTGGCCGCTACCGCAGCAACCGCAAGTTCCATCGCTCTTTGCTGCTTGGTCTTTTCATCCATCGGCTCTTCCGGTTCCGAGACGGTTACTTCCTCAACCACTTCCGGCTCGGACGTCTCAGGTTCTTCATTGATATCCTCGATCACCAGACCTTCTTTTTTCTCGCGTTCTGCCGCAGCAAGCAAATTCGGTGTTGCTACGCTCTGTATCGGATCATTGCCGGAAAGAACTTCATTCTCATATTCCTTCAGTTCTTCCTCAGCCTGACGCTCCTGCGCCAACCGTTCTTCTTCCAGACGCTTTTCCTCATCGGCAACCAGATCCCGGATGATAAAGTCCGTATCACCCTTCGGTGCGTCCGCGGGCTTTTCTTCCGCTTCCGCAAGTGCCTGGATCACAAGAGATTCCAACTGCTCCGTCGTCGTTCCGACCGCAGGCTTTTCTTCCGGTTCAACCGGTTTCGGCGCCGGGGTTCGGTTCATAAAGCTCATAAGCTCCGGTTCCGCCGCACTCTCTTCCGTATCCTCAATCTCTGTCAGCTCTTCTACCGTATCCTCCGGGGAAAGAACATCCTTTGTCGGATCAAACGAAGAAAGCAGCTTTTCTTCCAAACCGTTGATCTCGGCCGTATCCATGATCGTGGGATTATAATGCGGTGCAAATGCCTCTGCTTCCTGCTTTGCTTTTGCCGCACGCTCCGCTGCTGCCTTGGCTGCTGCCATGGCCGCCTGCTTCTCCTGTTCTTCCGGAGAAAGAACAGGCTCTTCTTTTTTCTCATTCCATCCGGACATCAGATCGTCAAAACTCAACTGTCCCGCAACCTGTTCCTCAACCGGTGTTTCCTCGACCGGAGGTGTGAAGATCGGTAGCGGTACGATTTCCGGTGTCTTTCTGACTACCGGTTCGGGTTCTTCCATTACCACCGGCTCCTCTGCAATCGGCTCGGGTTCCGGCTCTGCCACTGCCGCCGGTTCCTCTATGATCGGCTCGGGTTCCGGCTCTGCTACTGCCGCCGGTTCCTCTATGATCGGCTCGGGTTCCGGCTCTGCTACTGCCGCCGGTTCCTCTATGATCGGCTCGGATTCCGGCTCTGCTACTGCCGCCGGCTCCTCTATGATCGGCTCGGGTTCCGGCTCTGCTACTACCGCCGGCTCCTCCATCTGCTTCAACGCCTCTTCTGCCAGTGCTTCCAGCGTTTCCTCGCCCGCATCATCTGCGATCGGCCCTGTCTCCTGCATTGCAACAGATGACGCACGCTGTCTTGCCATCTCAGCATGGATTGCAGAAGTATCGATCACTTTCGTATGTGCGAGTTCGATCGGTTCCTGCGCAAGTGCGGCATTGATCGCATCTCTGTTTATTACCTTTGTCGGCTGTGCCAACAACTCTTCTTTTTCCGCTTTAGATATTTCTTCTTTGACCGGTTCCGGCTCTGCCATCACTGCCGGCTCCTCATCGGTCGGTTCGGGCTCCGGTTCAACTTCGGGTTTCGGTTCAACTTCGGGTTCCGGTTCAACTTCCGGTTCAGGCTCCGGCTCCATATCTACCTCAGCCGCTGCTTCTTCCTCATCAAACGCATCATAGGATCCGTCTTCATCATATTCATCGTCCGCCGCATCATCGGAAGCATTCTCATCAAGTCCTTGTGCAACTTCCACCGGCTTACCCAGGAGTTCATCGGCAACCGCCTCGTCATCCTTGTCCTCGGAATCCACAAAGAAGACCTCTTCCGAATCCGGCGCTTCCTCTTCTTCGGCAAGTTCCTCTAAAAGCTCCTCATCCTCCGGGATCGACGTTTTCACATCACCGTTTTCATCCGGCAGTAATCCCTGCTCCGTAAGGTTCTGCAGTACCTCAACGGGAAGCGTTCTTGTTGCATCCGACGCTTCCATATCTTCCTGTTCCAAAATCTTGGCCAGGCTCTTCGCCAACTCTTTCTGAAGGTTGATCGTATTATACTCACCCACATCAACCGGTTTTACTTCTATATCCAAGTCTTCCGGCACTTTTGCCACCGGAATGAACGGCATATCAATGCTGATATTATCCCGGTCGATCTCCTCCTCCGGTTCTTCCTCCTCGTCCGGCTCATTCAGTTCATCAACCAGAGCCTCTGCCCTGCGCAACTGCTCCTCGGCTTCATCTGTCGGTTCCGCTACTACCTCACCCGTTGCGTCAAACGGCTCTTCTTCTGCCTCTTCCACTTGAGGCTCTACTTCTTCTTTTGCCGGGATGCGTACCGTCGGCGCTCCCGTCGGCTCTACGGATTTGATGCGGATCGGCATATTCGGAATGGTATCCGTCGTCGCTCCGGTTTCCTGCTCACGCTGCTGCTCCGAAGCTTCTCCGTCTTCTGTACCATGATTTTCTTCCGGCAACTCCGGAACCACCGTAAGCTTCGGTTGGAATCTGGCGTCGTATTTTTCCTGCTGGCTCGGAGTCAACGGCGCATGCAACATCTTAAGTTCCATTGCCTTGATGACGTATTTTCCTTCACCAAACCACAAAATTAATTCATCACATTCCTCCACACACTGTGTTGCAAGACCGATGCGATGATACAGATATGCCAATTCATACGCCCACTTTTCGCGATAATCACGCTTCTTGTACTCTTCCAAAACGGCGATCCGTTCTTCTAAACGCACATCCTGAAGTTCATACAGACGATATTGCAAAATATAGCGTCCGGTATCGCGCGGAGCCACATTTACAAAGGCTTTATAATATTCCAATGCCGGGATCAGATCTTCCAGCTTAATACTCAATTCACAAAGCGAATATAAAATCTTGCGGGAGTTCGGCTGCTTATCATATGCCAACAGCAAAACATCTTTGCTATCCATGTATCGACGGGTCGCACGGTACAACTCGCTGACCTTGCACAACATCGTCGTACTTTTCACTCTCCGCCAGTCGATCGTATCGGCAATCTTTACCGCTTCCGCATATTTCCTTTCTTCAATCAACTTGTTGATTTCTTCTGACCGAACCTTATATTCGTACTTATCCAAAACACGTCACCTCAAGCCAAATTTGGGCACACTTTCCCTATTTTCATAGTTAAAATCAGTTTACCATAACGCTATTTTAATGTCAAAAAAGAATAACGCATACTTCACTTTAGCAAACTATGCGTTATCCTTGATCAAATCAGACAATTTTGCAAATTCTTCCAGGCTCAAAGCCTCTCCGCGAATCGTAAGCGGTTTCCCCATTTCCTCGAGGAATTCTCCCAGCCGTTCTTTTGACAGGCCTTGCAACTGTGCCAATCCCGCATTAAACAATGCATTCACTAATGTTTTTCGCCGTTGGTTAAAGGAAGCCCGGATGAGCGAAAACATCAGCGCCTCATCCTTTGGCTTTACCGGAGGCGTTTCATGACACCTAAGCCGGATCACCGCCGAGCCCACATTCGGCCGCGGAATAAAACAATTCGGCGGGACATTGGCCACAATTTCCGGATCTGCATAATACTGCACGGCCAAAGAAAGTGCTCCGTAATCCTTGGAACCGGGACCTTCCTGCATGCGGTCCGCCACTTCTTTCTGCACCATGATCGTAATGGAATCCAGCGGCACATGTTTTTCAAACAACCCCATGATGATCGGCGTCGTAATATAATATGGAAGATTTGCCACTACCTTCAGCGGCTTCCCATCGTTGTATTCCTCGCAAAGCTGAGCAATATCCACCTTCAAAACATCTTCGTTGATAATGGTCACATTCTCATATCCGCCAAGCGTTTCTTCCAGGATCGGTATCAACTTTTTGTCAATCTCAACCGCGACCAGATGCCTCGCCCGCTCTGCAATATACTGTGACATCGTACCGATACCCGGCCCGATCTCCAACACACAATCCGTGGCCTGAATATCGGCAGCATCGATGATCTTCTCCAGTACATGCGTATCGATCAAAAAATTCTGACCATACTTCTTCTGAAAATGAAAATCATATTTCTGCAGTATCGCTATGGTATTTACGGGAATTCCCAAATCCGCCATACGTCATTTCCTATCTATCGTTATGCATTCCTTTTCTTCACACGCATCATCCTATACTCGCCAGCTTCGGATAAACTCTTCTTGCATTCTCCGATGTCTGCCGCATCACTTCCTCTTCGGTCACGCCCTTGATCGAAGCAATCATCTGCACCACATATTGGATATAGGGCGATTCGTTTCTTTTTCCTCGAAACGGCTCCGGGGCAAGATAAGGCGCATCCGTCTCCAAGACAATACATTCCAACGGCAGTTTTGCCACAGACTCCTTGCACTTTCGCCCGTTCTTAAATGTCACAACTCCGCCGATCCCAAAATAAAAGCCAAGTTTCCGATACTCTTCGGTCATCTCCGCGCTATATGAATAACAGTGCATCACACCGCCGACTTCCTGCGCATTCGCTTCCTTCAAAACCTCCAGGGTATCGGCCGCCGCTTCTCTGGAATGAATACAGACAGGCAATTTCAGTTCCCTTGCCAAGTCAATCTGCCGCTTGAACCAATACTTCTGAACATCACGTTCTGCCTTATCCCAATAATAATCCAGCCCGATCTCACCGATCGCAACGACCTTCGGATGTTTGGCATTCTCACGCAAAAATGTCATATCTTCTTCTGTCAGCGCACCAACATCATCCGGATGCACACCTTGCATTCCGTATACAAAGTCGTATTTATTGATGAGTTCCATGGTATTTCGACATCCATCAAGGTCGGCTGCCGCATTTATCACCAGCTCCACACCCCGTTCCCGAAATCCTGTCAAAAGAACATCTCTGTCACCATCAAATTTTTCATCATCATAATGCGCATGTGTATCAATAATCATGTATTTTATCCATATTTCCGCCAAAACCAAAGTTTTGAATTTTTTCTAAAAAAGGTCTTGCCAAGCGTGGTTTATTATACTATAATCATACTTGCGTTGCAAGAAATGACGCATTATAAGCACCTTTAGCTCAGTTGGTAGAGCAGTAGACTCTTAATCTATTTGTCCAGGGTTCGAGTCCCTGAAGGTGCACTGAGGCACTGTTTTTGGAGCTTGACTCCGGGGGCGGTGCTTTTTCTTTGTCATTCCTTTATCCTACCCGGAAAAAGAAAGGACACCTCTATAACAAGGTGTCCAATAATCCTTCACATCCTTTTTT
>JAILOQ010000180.1 GCA_024690725.1 Lachnospiraceae bacterium | reverse complement strand
CTACGCTTCCGACCCTCTTTACACGCTCTGCGCTTCGTTCCTGCTCGGCCTTATCGCGATAACTCTTCTGTTCCGCTTTTCCCATAAACCGCTGATAATCCGACTGTCCGCACAAAAATCCGCTGTCTTCGATGGAATAATAAGAATTGCCGGGATCGAGTGCGATCTGATTCACGTCCGTGATCTGCTCCCACTCATTTTCCTCCAAAAGAAACTTTCGCGAAAGGTCATCTTCGGGAAGTCCCTGATCATCGGCCCATTGGTTCAGTACCTTTTCCGCTTCCGCTTTCGAAGCAATGATCTCTTCCATTCGTTCTTTCAAGGCATCATACTTTTCATGCGTCCAGCCCAGATCGATCAAATACAATAAGGTCTCACCATCCCAATGATCATACATTTGCTTAATGCTGTCGTAAGCCTTTTTGTCCATGTGCAGCATGGCCGGGACGCGAATGGCGGGACTGTTTTTCTCCGCTATGGATTTCTTCACCGCTTCGTTGAGTTCCGCATTGCTCGCCTGATGACCGTCAATTCCCTTTTCACGGATCTCCTGCGTGATCTTTTCCTTTTCCGCATTCTCATCCTCTTTGTAAAGTTCCTCGAGAACCTTTTTATTCTCGTTTCCTTCGGAAAAATATCCCTTCAGAAGATAGAAATATGTCTGCAGAGAATAATCGTGATATCCGTGCACAGACTTTTCCTTATCTTCGCCGTCGACAAAATTCATCTTTCCGATCTTCCGCTGCAGATATTCATTCTCTGAGGATTCCAGATTTGTTATCTTCAATTGCCGGTATTGCTCATATGTCTTCTTAAACAGAGCAATCCCATCTTTTCGTGTGGACACATAGGATTTGAATCTTTCTTTCGAGCTCTCATAATATTCCTCCTGGAATTTAAGGTTTTGTTCTTCATTCTCCTTCCTGTGTTGTACCAGCTTGTTGTTTACGTATCGTTCCTGCGCTTTTTTATCCTCGATAAACTGCTCTCCGCCTTTTAATTCAAATAAATTTTTATCTTTTTCATCTTGAACTCCGACATTATAGAACATCAATTGTACAAGATGCAGAAAATTATCCATGAAAGACTCAACCACCTCTTCTTTTCCCGGGTTGTCTTTCTTTAATTGAGCGATGATATCCGGACGGGCCACCGATTCGGCAAACGTACTACCGTGCAACAGCATTTCAAACGGTTTGTCTTCAAAGAGGTTCTTGGTATTTTTATGATAGTTATACTTACTGTCATAGTAGACCATATCCTCGGTACGATACCGCGGAGCCTTGATCATATCCATGAATTTTCCCTTTACCTTACCGCCTTCCTTGGTCATGTTGATATAATCATACATGGTGCTCTTTTTATCGACCGTCATCATGAGCGGGGGCAAAAACCCTTCCCTTTTGGTAGAGATTTCACCTGTCTTGGGATCCTTCACGTCCTTAAAATACTGCTTCAAACTCTTCGGTCCGAACGACTGGTCATGATCGTACGCCTTTAAAGAACGGATCAGAAGCAACGGATTCCCGTCATCATCCTTGGTCCGTTCCACTTGACACTTGAAATTCCTCCAGTGACGGTCGGTCTGAAGCGTCAAGGTATCAAACACCTGCAAACGATTCAACTGGCGCATCGCCTGCGGTGTGTAATGGATCGGTGATTTTTTCAGTCCATGGATCTTGCGAAGCTTCTCCGCTTCTTCCACGACGGAAAGCATTTCCTCACCGGGAGCCTCTTCCGACATGGTCACCAATGACATGTTTACCTTGTCACTTTGCACATCTTTAAACTCTAACAAGCTCTTAAAAGAACTTGTGATGACATCCTCAAAGCCTGCGATCGCCGCAACTCTGGAGCTTGCCGTATTATTCGTTGCAAGCGCCTCGGAATCGGTCAGACCGGAGCGCTCCGCCTGCTGCCCGAACAGCTCCACTTCTTTTCCCATGCTTCTTCGAAACAGCTTGGAAAGACCGTGTTCATCCTGCTGCGTGCATGCATGAAGCGCAAGAAATACAGGATCGTCATCCGTGATAGCGAATTCGGAAAGATGCTCTTTGAACCATTCCGCCTCCGTCATCTTCTTAAGATCTCCGGCCATAGCTTTCTCAAATGCTTCGATGACGCGTTTCTCTCCGGCCGGTATCTCTTCATTCCGATATTTTTTCTTCATGGATTCGATCGTATTAGCCAACGCCGTTTTGTCACCGTTTAACTTTTCGATCCGGTTATTGTAATCCTCCAAGCCGGAAAAGAACCGATCGAAGTCGTGTGAAAAGAGTTTCACATACTTTTCGGTAACGGCTTTTTTATTGTCTCCCGCAGTATCCAACTGCGTTTTGATCGCTCTTAGCACGTTCAAGGCAAGGTCGTAATCTCCGTCACTCATCCTGCCCTCCAAGCGATACTCTTCCCGTTCAAGGCGGTTTTGATGCATCTCTTCATCGAGCTCCGAAAGCCGCTTCCGTACTTCCTCTCGTTCCTCTCCTTTTACATTCTTGATGTCATCGAAACGCTTCAACAATGCATTCACTTCATCATCGAGTTTCCGGATCTTGTTCTCCTCAAACATCGTATACAGTCTATAGAGATTGTCTTTGTCATTCTCCTTGAATGAAAGCGCAGCCTTTTGTGCATCGGCATCCTCTTTTGTGATCTTTTTATCCCTGAAAAGCCCATCGATCCTCGCAATCTCATTCGTTGAAAAGGTCTTTAACTCTGCAAGCACCTTCTCATCATCCAGTTTTTTCATGATAGCGATACGGTTTTCTTTGCTCTTCGTAAGCGTGTCGATCCTTCGATCCAAAAAGCCGGCGAGGTCTTCGTTGAGCAGCTTTTCATCTTTCTTGACATAGAGATTCTTACTCATCATCCTGCCGTGTTTCAAGCGCTTCACGAATTCTTCTTTACTCTCCTTCGCTTTATCGCGCTGTTGTTTACCGTCATACCCTTTGACGCGCACACGGTACACATCGGATGAATTACCTTCCGTCATGAAATATGCAAGCTGCGCCTGCTCAGCTCTGACGACTTCCAAAAGTTCTCTCGGTGTCTTTACATTTTTTACATTAACTGCCAGATGCAGAGCATGATCCACGCCTACTTCAAAGATCTTCTGCTCTTCTATGATCGTCTTTCGCATCAGGTTCACTTTTCTCTTACGTCGCTCACCGGTAGAATGCTTGCCCTTTAGCTTATGTGTTCTCATATATTTATCGCACGCATGAAAGGCCGTGATATATGCTGACATCACGTCTTTTTTCATCTTCGGGACATTGATCTTTTGCGTCCCCGCGATCATCGGAACATCACTGTTTAAGACATTGTTTAAGTATGCAACGGACTCCTTAACATCCTTCATTTCCTGGCTCTCGCTGTCAAACAGGCGATACCACTTCTTATCCCGGATCAAGAGTTCGGAGTCATTCTCCTTCTTTTGCATACGGGATTTCATCTTGTCCTCAATGCTATCATACCCTTCTTTTTCCAGGTTCTCAATCCTGACGTTATCACGTCTGATCGCATCCTTCGAGCGGTCGGTCGTAAAGGTCTTCTGCTGCGCGCTCAGCTCTCCCAGATCCAACTCCTGCGGTCGGAATTGCATTTGCAGATCATCAATTTTTTCCACACGCTTTCCGATCTCGCCGACCGGTAGTTGTTGCGGATTCTCTTTCTTTTGTTCTTCAAGTAAGTTGTTATTATCCATGTCATTACCTTCTATACATTCAATTTATCAATATCCGTCTTCGACGCTCATTCTTTATCGATTTTGCTCTCTATTTGCGCCTTCAGTTCCGCTTCTTTTTTCTTGATGTCATAAACATCAAGTTTTATCGCACGAAGTTTCAGAATCTTCTTATAGAACTCCTTCACTTGCGGATCCTTCTCTTTCTTCATACGTGCTTCCATAATCCCATTCGGCAATCCTTCTATTTCATCATTGGTGAAAGAATCGTATTTTTCATGCGTCATAACATCATAACGGGCTTTCAGATATTGCATCAGCGGTTCCATCGCCGCCAGCCTCGCACGGATCCTGACGATTCCCGCATCCTTCCTTAACTCCTTGCGCTCCATTAGCCGGCAGATCTCGGAATCGAATTTTTCCAACCGGCAATGGTACTCGTGTATTTTCCCGTAGTTGGCGATAAAGTCGGCATCGGAAATATAGGGCAAGTTCAGAACTTCATCATCCTTTGCGATATTCGGGCCCTCTTCCATCAGGTGGTTATTCATCCCAAAAGTATACTTTCGTATTTCTTCCCCGTAGATATCCAATTCCTCCGATGTGACGGTCGTAAGCTTATCTGCCCGCAGTTTATTCCTTTCTTCCCGTCGCTGCTGTATCTGCTCCTCTCGCATACGCTCCATTACCTGCTCATGCGTCAGATTGACAACACCGCCGTCCACCATCGAGTGATACGTTTCACCTACGCTTCCGACCCTCTTTACACGCTCTGCGCTTCGTTCCTGCTCGGCCTTATCGCGATAACTCTTCTGTTCCGCTTTTCCCATAAACCGCTGATAATCCGACTGTCCGCACAAAAATCCGCTGTCTTCGATGGAATAAT
>JAILOQ010000166.1 GCA_024690725.1 Lachnospiraceae bacterium | reverse complement strand
AAACTTTTTCGTTATCCTACATCTTCGCGGAATACTTCTTCAGTTTTCTAAAGCCGACACGCATAAATGCATCGCCGGAATGCTGAGTGATAACACCGTTCATCACACCGAAGAAATTATGTGTCGTCTGGTCCATCGCTTTCATCAGATCGATCTGACCGTTCAACATATCACCAAGCTGTTCGTAAGCCCTAAGATCGTAATACTTCTTAAACTCAACGACATCCGGATCTTTCTCATCCAGTCTTTCGCCACTGTTGACTCTCGCCCGGATCTTTTTGTATTGCTCCAAAAGATTGGAGCCGTACTTACCGCCTGCCATAGATTCCACGTGATTGGTAAGCATTGCGGCTTCACCGTTTTTCTCCATCGGCCGGAAGACATGTCGGGTAGCAAAATCTTCGTCTCTCACTTCACGCGAAAACCAGTTTCCCCTATCGGGAATATCTTCTCTAAGCTTGTTGTATTCCGTCCAAAATTTCTGTTCCGCTTCCGCGACCTTCTGCTCATAAGCAGCCTTATCCTCATCCGTTGCATCCTTTGCGGGCTTTTTCTTTCTGACATTGCAATAATCATCATACAGCTTTGCCGTGATATCCTGCGCCTTGATCTCTTTTATCAGAGCTTCCATTGCATTTACATTTCTTTCCTCAAACAAAGCCTCTGCACGAGCTTCAATATCATCAGCAAACCCGCGCGGACAATATATTGCCAATCGTTTTAACAGCGGTCCAAAACGCTGTTTGTTGATCGACTTCAGTTCCTCTTTGATCTTATTGGCTTTTTGATCGGCGTTCGCCGCTTTCACGGAATCCAATTCCGTTACACCTTTGTATCGCTGCAGGATCGTATCCGCTTCCGAGGCAAAATCCACCAGATGTCTTCGCTTAAAATCAGTAATGTCGTCTTCGCTCTCCTTATGGAGATCGTTCATCACGTCGTCTTTGTCATAATATCCCACACTAAATTGCGCATCCTTATAGAGACCGACCTGACGATCCGCAAGATGCGACCTCACTTTCGAAGCCTCATACGAAGCTATTAAGGAAGGGGTGTAAGCTCCGTTATAATCCAGTTTTAATTGTTCCGGAAGCAAATTGAGTTGCGATACATCCTCTAAAAGTTCCGTCTCGATCTTGCCCATTTCATCCATTGCATTCTGCAAGCGGATCTGGCACTGGGAAAAATTGTAGATGGCGGCCGGTAATAAGAATCCGATTTCCTGCGCACGCATCAAAACCGTTGCGATACGGGCACCGGCAGATTCCTTGTTTCCCAAAAGGAAGGTTTTTTCCACAACAGATTTCAATTCATCCTTGTGCTTTTCGACAAACTCCGGATCCGACGTACCGAGAAGCTTCATATAGCCTTCATAGAAATCATTGCTGTCACCGGCTGCCGCAGCCATCATCATACGGGTGATCTCGTCCTTTTGCAGTTTATCCAACTGCGTTACATTACCGAAATCGATGACCGTAAGCTCATCATCCGTGATCATGATGTTACCCGCATGCAGGTCGCCGTGATAGAAGCCGGTGCCGAAGATACCTTCTTCCACCCATTTAAAGGCCAGCTCTCCCATATACGAGTAACGCTTCCGCAACTGTGTGAGTTTTTGCGCCATCTCCGCACGAAGTTTTTCATAATCCTCGTATTCATTTATTGTCAGGCCATGTCTTTTCTTAAACTCAAGCTGTCCGCTCGGTGTACGCTCCAGATAATCCCGCTTTATGGAAGCTCTGAATTCGCGCAATTCTTCCAGATACTGATCCACCGTGGTTCCGGGTGCCTTTTCGATCACCATGGAATTGGAGGTGGAATCCACCATCTTATCCGTCTTCATGCTCTTGACATGATTCTTCTTATTCTTATCTTTGAAATCTTTATCGTACACACGACCGATCTCAACGTTATGCGTCTCAATGGTCAGATCCATCTCCTCACGGATACGCTCTAACTGTCCTTTGTACGTACCCTCCATACCTTTGTTGGTCTCGCGGGCCGCTTCGAGCATGATCTTCTCTTCCCGTTCCATACGGTTCTTTACATCGGGACGCAGGATCTTGATAACGATCTCTTTTCCTTTTTTCATCTTCGGACCGTAAGCGGTACAAAGAAAGGCCTGTCCCACGGAAGCCGCGCCGAGTGCACGTTTCACTTCGATCTTTGTGATCGAACCATGGCTTCTTTCCACCATGGATGCGATCTGCGCCTCGACAAATTCCTGGGAGATCGGCAAAAGCTTGGATTTCATATCGCGGATCGCAACCCGAAGTTCCGGGGGAACCGCGCTTTCCGGAACACCCTGCAGCATCTTCTGAAGCAGCGGTCCCGCACCCTTTAAGTAGCCACTTAAGAAAGCCGCTTCCAATTGCTTATTCGGTTCCAATTCATCCGTCTTTTTATTGACAACGACCGGCTTCGCCTGCCGCATGGCGGATGCAAACATGGCGCGCTTGTCCAGCGTTGAAACACCGCCAAAATACTTTCGCATCACATTCTTAAAGAACAGACCCTGTCCGGAATCTCCCTTTGCGGAATCTTCCATGATCTTCGAAAGCTTCGCATTGCCCTCCTCCACGGTAAGCATACGATTTGCGATCTCTTCTTTATGCACCGCATTCTGCAATGCCTTCATACGGTTTTTCTCCGCTTCGACGTACACTTTCTTAAAGGCATTACGCTCTTCCACGCAATTCCCGTCTTGCGCTATGATCTTTTGCTTATATGCACGGAACGTCGCACGCAATTCATCTCCGTGATTCTGCTTATCGGCAAATAACGGCGCGAGATCTTTCTCGATCGCCTTCATGCGCTTACTGATCTCCTTGGGCGTACCTTCCGCCTGCATCCTATCCAGGGTCTTGTTGACACCCATCTTATTTAAAGTAATGCCTGCTTCCGCCTTTGCATAAATTTTGGAGATCGTCTCTGCACTCGCATTGAGATCTTTCGTCTCCTCCGCCGTAAGTGGCTGCGTCTTCTTCTTTTTCCGAAGCTCTCTGATCTTCAGATACTCTTTGTACATCTTAAGATATTCGTCAAACTCGGTATGCAGATAGTTATCGAATGCATCGAGCGCATCATCGTCAACGACCGTAACTCCGTCCTTTACCACAAACAGCTTATCCGCATATTCCGCGATCTTTTTCGCTATCGCCTCTCTCTGGTCCGTTGGAAATGCACCTACAAGCGTTCTGGTATGCGTCGTTTTTATCTGCGTCACAAGCGATTCTTTCATCAGACCGGCGTTCGGTAACATAGCGTTTAAAAAACCCTTCGCTTTTTCTATATCCGGTTTGAATTCGTCTTCTTTGTTATTATTCTTCAGAAATGATTCCTTCTGCAGCTTTATCTGCTCATCTACTCCCCTCTTTTT
>JAILOQ010000085.1 GCA_024690725.1 Lachnospiraceae bacterium | reverse complement strand
GTAACGATCTGTAATTTATCACTGTTCACAACCGCATTTGCAGTTCCTGTCCCACAGCCGACCAGACAACTCAGCGTCAGCATTGCTGCAATAAATAAAGAAATGTATTTTTTCATAATAAAACCTCTCCGATCTTTTCATTTGATTTCTGTCTCTTCTTCAAGCCTTCCGGAAACCTTTCAATCGTTCAATCGGATTTTTTTCGAAACCAGAGACTGCGTCGGCACTTCCGCCACCACGGCCTCTACGGGCAAAAGAAACAGCGTCAAAGGAAAGACTGCAAGGATCAGATTCGTTACACCGTCAACGATCCGATGCAACATGTTTTCACATTGCTCGATATGAGAACAGATCGGACAATGTTCACCCATACACACATGCCCTACTTCCGATGCGATCGTAAATGTACAAACCAGCATAATGATTGGGATCAATATGACCATCATAAAAGCGATCATTCGATTCCTGTATATGTTGCGATCTAAACGCATGCGCCCTCCTCCTTTCTTGTTTCTTGGCCTGATATATGAATTCTTTTACACTCCGCCGGCCGATTCCATACAATCGTCACACAGACCGTAAAAAACAGTACGAAACGGATCCATCCGAAATCCATGTTCCTTATATAAATGCTCTTCGATCTCTTCAAGTTCGTCGCAGTGCAAATGGATCAGCTTCCCGCATTTCTCACATTTGCAATGAAAGCATACCGTCTCCGCCGCATGATGATCGGGACCGACGTATTCAAAGCACGCGGGCGAATTGGCATCGATCGTGTATTTATTGATCAGGCCTTCATCCACCAGCCGCTCCAATTGTCTGTATACCGTAGACTGTCCGATGGGCGCACCCTGTGACCTAAAATATTCGCAGACGTCCCCTGCCGTGATATGCACTGCCGGTACCGTTTCCAAGTACTGTAAGAGAATATCCCTTTGTTTTGTCTTATAAGATGATCTCTGACTCATGCTCTCCTCCTAACGCAAATATGAGAACCGTTCCCAATTATATCGACCTTGATTTCATTTGTCAATAGAAATGGGAATGATTCTCATATTTATATTATGCATGTAATTTTAAGTAGTTAGCCTATGCTAACGAATTCATGATCAGCGCCATCATCACAAGATCTTTATCGGTCTTGTTCTTTGTTCCGTGACCGTTTCCGTCCTTGCAGATATGCATGTCACCTTCTTTTAACACGACTTCGTTTCCGTTATCGTTCACGGTCGCCTCCCCGGAAAGCACGTAAAACGCTTCAAACTCGCCTTCGTGGGAATGATATCCGATCGATGCTCCGGGCGGGATCACAAGTTTGGAGAACACCCTTCCGTGTCCGGGTGCTTCTTCCGGCAGGAGCCAGTCGTAAAATACAACTTCTCCTTCTCCGCCCTGCGCATTCATTACCGGCCGTATCCGTATCTCATCTTTTCTTCTGATCATACCTCATCCTCCATTTGATATTGTTTCAGATCCACTTTCCCGTTGTTTACGACGATACCTTCTTTTTCCAGGAGTTTCGCCTGCTGCCCGGGACCGCCGAATGCAAACTCCCCTGCCAATTCACCCTTTGCGTTTACCACACGGTAACAGGGAATATGCGCCGGATCCGGGTTTTTATGCAATGCATTTCCGACAGCGCGGGCCATCTTCCGATCCCCCGCCATTTGCGCTACCTGTGCATAGGTCGCGACTTTTCCGTAAGGAATTTTCTTCACTGCTTCATAGATTCGTTTTGACGGGCTATACGATATCAAGGCATAACTCTCTTCGATCATCTGCTTCACATCTTCCGTAGGAACCGTGCCGTCCAAAACGATCGTGCTCCAGTGGTCCTTGTTTTGGTGATACCCCGGAAGCACGGATTTATGAATGCTGCGCCAAAAATAGGCACGGTCCGGATCCGTCTTCACATTCAGATTTACATAGCCGTCTTTTACATAGGTCCAAAGAAAGGCCTTCTTGTTATCTTTGTAGCGCACTAACTTCCAATTCACTTCCCGAAACGGCATATCTTCATACGCGCCTTCGAACGTCAGCCCGTAATCAAGGATCTTGCGCCGTAATTTCTCCAATTCAGTCAAATCCATCTTCGTCATCCTCGTCCAGCAAGCCGTAATTTAACATTTCCGTATATCCGGCGTTCGCTGCTTCACTCATCTTCTTGTCTTTCCATGCCGAAATCTCGGAACAGATGGCGATCATCTCATCCACTACCAGTTCTTCGCTCTGCGGTTTCACATTATATAGATAGGCCGACATGCGGCGGATCGCCTTTGGACTTCCGAGCTGCTTTGCGATTGCTTCGCCCAGTTCATCGGCAAAGCCCAGAGAACGCATTTCTTTTACCAGCTCGTCTCTGGCCCATGTCCATTCGTTTTGTTCTGTCATACTCCGTTTCCTCCGGACCAAACCTCAGGCTGTCCTACGTCCAGTAAGGTTT
>JAILOQ010000026.1 GCA_024690725.1 Lachnospiraceae bacterium | reverse complement strand
GTATCACTGCTTCTGCCCTGATACATTACATACAATTCTTAATTATAACGAAGGAAAAACATATTTTCAAGATATAATCCCTAAGAAAGCGCCTCGAGGACCTCCAGGCTTTTAAAGACATGATTTCCGAAGGTTTTCCGATAATCCTTGCACGCCCGCTCAAGTTCGACGATCACTCGTTCCGACACAACGAAGGTGTAGAGTTTCTCGAGGGGGGATGTTGCAATATAAGATATGGTGTATCGCGCATCCTCACTGAAATCTGCATCCGTTGAGATGCCCGGAAACTCGCCGTTTACGACGATCGAACGGATCTCATAGATGCATCGTGTGAGTCTGTGCGGAATGGATTCCACAAACAAAGCCCTGAGTGTTTGATACAATACCTTTAACATTTCCAGTTCATCGTTGTTTTCCCGCGTATAATAATCGGCCAGCTCCAAAAAATACGTGCCGTACATATACGCTTCCATGTGATCCCGGAAACCTTCAAAATAATTATCGATCTCCGCATCCGCGATCGTATAGGAATTCTTGCCCTCATAGAGTTTAAAGGTACCGAAACAAAACGGTGCCGTCCGGGCCGTAAGCTTGGAATTGGGTTTTCTGGCTCCTCTGGCAAAGGCAGAGACTTTTCCTCTTTCCTTTGTCAAAATGACAACCCGCTTATCATATTCACCTATCGGCTGGTTTGCCAAAACCATTCCCGTCAGCATCAAGAAATCAGCCACAACTACTCATCCCTTTGGTTATACCCAAAATTCTTCAAAAGATAATCCGAATCTCTCCAGTCCTTCTTTACCTTGACCCAAAGCTTCAGATTCACCTGACAATCCAACAATTCTTCGATCTGCCTTCTGGCATCGGTCCCGATCCGCTTCAACATCGAACCGCCTTTTCCGATGATGATCCCCTTGTGGGAATCCCGCTCGCAGATGATCGTCGCATCGATCTCAACGATATGCGTCTTTTCCTTCATTCTGTCGATGCAAACGGCAATGCCGTGCGGAATCTCATCGTTTAATTTATGCAGCGCCTGTTCCCGGATCAGTTCCGCCACGATCTGCCGCTCCGGCTGGTCCGTGATCGTATCGGGATCGTAGAACATCGCACCGTACGGAAGGTAGGAAAAGATTGCCCGAAGCACCTCTTCTTTGCCCTCGCCGGTCCAGGCGGAGATCGGAATGATCTCGTCAAACTCCATCTCCTTGCTGTATGCCTCGATCACCGGAAGGAGCTCTTCTTTTTGCTTTAAGGTGTCCATCTTGTTGATGATGAGCACCACCGGGGCCTCGCAGCGCTTAAGCTGTTCGATGATGTGCTTCTCCCCCGCGCCGATAAAGGTCTCGGGCTCTACGAGAAACAGGATCACATCCACTTCCTTTAAGGTATTTTCGGCAGCCGCGACCATGTAGTTGCCGAGTTTGTTTTTCGCCTTATGGATCCCGGGCGTATCGAGAAATACGATCTGCCCACGTTCATCGGTATAGACCGTCTGGATCCGGTTTCTGGTCGTCTGCGGCTTTTTCGATGTGATCGCAATCTTTTGTCCGATCAGATTGTTCATCAACGTGCTCTTTCCGACGTTCGGCCGCCCGATCAAGGTCACGAAACCGCTCTTTACGTTTGATTCATTTTTCAACTCTTCCAATGAGATCATATATCATCCTCTTATTTTACGATCGGAACCAGGCTGTCAAAGAGCTCTGCATGCTCTTTTAACTTTGCTTCGGAGCCTACCACACATAAATACCCCTGATCCATGATCGCCTTTACGTATTTTGACAGATCGCGGATCGTTTGGGAAGTAGCCGAAAGCATTTCATCACGTTCTCTTTGCAAGCGTTCCAAAGTTCCCTTTGTATAATATACCTTTCCGCTGCGCTCTCCCTTTAACTTCGGCGAAAGCGGCGTATCGGCGGTTGCGATCGCGCCGATTACATATTTTACCATTTCATCCTCATCGGCATCAAACTGTGCCAAATACTCTGCTGCATGATCGAAGATATCGATCGTCTCCTCAAGATTCGGATCGCGGTAGGACACAAACTGCGATTCACCGGTTCTCTGGAAGACGGACATACATCCGTAAGCACCGCCCTTGACGCGCACATTGATCCAGAGATAATCGTATCCCAAAAGGACACGCAAGACGTTGAGCGCACCGTTATCCGGCAGTCCCGCCTTCTTAAAGTCACCGCCGCGGCAGACGTATTGCACCTGTCCGCCGTTCATGAACCCTTCTTTTTTCGGGTTCATCCGGATCGTAAGTGTCTTTTTCTCCACCTCTCCGTCATAGAGGTTTTCGCAAAACGCCTTCAGATACGCAAGCGATTCCTCCATGTCCGCGCGCTCTCCGGTAAACTGATATACCACGGAGTCTTTGCGCATACACCGACAAAGAAGGTCTTTCATATCCTCAAGGAGTCCTTCGAAACGCTCATCAAAATGCTCCAAAAGATCCACGAGATATTCGTAGAAATCGATTCCCTTATAGGCATCCTCCAACACCGCTCCTTCGTCAAAATAGGTGGCGATGCGGTTCTTTGCGATGATATGTCCCTGGGACTGCGCCGAGGTCTCGATCTGTGAGCGATTTTCCTTCAGGATCTCAAGGATACGCTTTTTATCGGAAAAGTCCGGATGCAGGATCACTTCCTCAAGCAAGGAAAACGCATCCTTTAACTGATGCTTTAAGACCTTTCCCTTAAACTCAAGGACCTGACCGTGAACGGCGCTGTCCCCTTTTTCATTATAGATAAAGAAGTTGTTGCTAAGGCCACCGGTCTTTAAAAATATATTCGTAAAAATATCCCGGTATGCATACTTTTCGGTATCCGTTAAAAAGAACAGCGAACTTAAGATGCCGATCGTATGGAAATCCTTAAATTCCAGGTTTGTAAGCGGAAACTGCACGGAAAAATAATCCACGCCGTTCGTATAATAATCGTGATATACGACCGTAGCGAAATCCTTTTTGATGATCTCGTTTTGATACGGCTGCGCTTCTTTGCCCAGGTCTGCTCTGGTTAGCATAGGCAAACTCTTTAAGGCTTCCGGACTGTCGGGTGTCTCCTGATATTCCTTCAGTTCCTTCGTTTCTCTTACCAGGCGGTCGATCTCCTCTTTTGACAAGGTCGCCTTGTAATCCGAAAGCTTCTCGGCCAACGCCTTCTCCCGCTTGGTGGTCAGTTCCTTTTCGGGCGTGATCTTTAAATACACCTTGTGGGGATTATCAAGGATCATGGAACGGATCAGACGCTCATAATAATCGGTCTTAAGCTTCTCCCGAAGGCTTTGAAAGGTCGCATTCGCCTCCACATGCATAAAAGGTGAGTCTTCATCGTAGAGCCAGCTGTCAAACATCTGAAGGCCCAGCAAAAGCCCCTTGGGATAAGTACCGGAATCCGCCTCACGGTATTTGAATTCGTAATAGTTGAGCGCGGCTTCCAAAGCATCCTTCGGAATCCCGTTATCCGCAAGCTTCGTAAGTTCTTCATCGATCGTTTGGATAAACGCTTCTTCCTGATCGGGATCCGCGTTCTTTGCGACGATCCCAAAATACGGCTGGTAGATCCCGCCTTCATATCCGGCATAGACCTCGGTACCGATCCCCTTATCCAACAGGGCCTGGCGCACAGGCGCACCCGGGCTTGAAAACAGGGCAAAGTCCAGGATATCAAAGGCACGATACTTTTCTTTGTCCAGAGAGCTTCCCGCGGATACGGAATAGGACAGATAGGTTGCCTGCTCCTCACTCTCGCCGGATGTGATCGAATAGACGTCTTCCACGTACTTGGGCTTATCAAACGCTGTCTGCTTCGTGATCTCACTGTCGACATCGATCTTGTCAAACGCAGACAGGTAGTTTTCGTCGATCCAGTTTAAGCGCTCCTCCATATCCATATTTCCGTAAAGGAAGATATAGGAATTGCTCGGATGATAATAGGTTCTGTGGAAATCCAGATACTCTTCGTAGGTCAGATCCGGAATATTCTTCGGATCCCCGCCCGACTCATATGCGTAGGTGTTTTCCGGATAGAGCGAATTCAAGACCAGACGGTCCAAGACATCGTCGGGATTCGAAAATGCGCCCTTCATCTCATTGTAAACAACGCCGTTTAATTTCAGTTCACTGTCGGCGTCTTCCATCTCATAATGCCAGCCTTCCTGCTTGAAGATCTTTTGCTCCTTGTAGATGTTCGGATAAAAGACCGCATCCAGATACACATCCATCAGATTGGCAAAATCCTTATCATTGCAGCTGGCAACCGGATAAACTGTCTTATCGGGGTAAGTCATCGCATTCAAAAAGGTATTTAACGACCCCTTCGCCAGTTCCACAAAAGGATCCTTTAACGGAAACTTCCGGGAGCCGCAAAGCACTGTGTGCTCCATGATATGCGCCACACCTGTGGAATTCTTCGGTGTCGTCCGGAATCCGATGTAGAACACCTTATTATCGTCGTCGTTACTTAAGAGCACGACGCGCGCGCCGCTCTTTTTATGAACCAAAACAGCGCCCTCGGAATTCAGATCCTTGACGGGACGCTGCTCTTTCACCTGATATGCTTTGCAATTACTTAAGTCCATGTGTTTTCCTCACTTGTTTCATTTAGTTAAGACTCCGTCGGAGTTTATACACCGAATGTGTTAAATATGCATACTCGCCAGATGACGCTTCTTAAAGCAGATCTCCTGGATGAGCACTTCCTCGTTATGCTTTAATGCTTCATCCTGCATAAACTCTTCAAAGGTATAGTCCCTGGCGGGAAAAAGAACGGTTTCCTTCCCCTTTTTGTCGACCTTCACGGTCGGGACCGCGACTTTGATGCGGATCCGCAGCTGTTTGTAACCTTTGTAGCTGTCCGAATCCTCTTTCATCGAGCACAAATGCTCATAGACACTGCAGTCATCGCCGGCTTCTTTGGAAAAGATACGGCCGACCACATCCTGAAAGCGGCCGGGCACATAATCATTCTCCAATATCTCACCATAGGTAAAACGTGCACCCAAATAGACATTGCTGATGTCCTGCAGGACATATTTATAATCGTTTTCATTACATTCTAACATAGCTTACGCCCTTATCATCCGTTATCCTTCGGAATCTCGATCGTATCGATCTGATCTCCGCTCAAGCGGTACGCTTCCCGGATCTCTTCTTCGGTAAGATCCGTTTCCGCAGCCAGCTCCTCGGGGGTGACTTTTCTTCGCAGATCCTCATAGAGCCGTTCTGCCGCTTCCGCAACTCGATTGACCTGTTCGAGTACTTTTTCGTCGATATCCGAAAGGGATACTTCCTCCGAAACCAAAACCTCCATCGCATCCATGATGAGCCCGGCAAAAAAGCCTTCCGCCTCTTCCGCCTTTTCCAGCGTTGCCGCCATATGCACACCGGAACATAACGCAACATTGCCTTCACCGATCAGATCTTCCACCGGTACGCCCTGTCCGGCGTAGAGCTTTGCGATCTCCAAAACCTTCGGAAGCATCACGGAGATCACTTCCTGCTGAGCACTCTTATCGTCTTCCATTGCTTTTTGGATCAACCGAAGCTTTTCTTCTTCCGAATACTCCGGCAAAGCGGCAACTTCTTCCCGGAAGATCTCGATGGCTTTGACATCGTCCGCTTCCAAGGCTGCATCCGGATCGAAATCATCATCGACTGCGATCTTGTTGGATGCTAAATAGGAATAGACCAAAGGCATCTTATCCTCTTCGATCCCGAGTCCTTCAAATGCCTCTTTGATCTGCTCGTCTTTCAGTTTATTTCCCTGACTTTTTGCAAGACGCACCAGCGCCTTCAGTTCTTTGCCAAAACGCTCTTCGCGTTCGTCCATGTTCTTTGCCCCCTTACTCGCCTTTCGGTTTGAAATCCACGACATTGTCGCGTTTTACATGCACATGCGTGTATATATGTTTCGAGCAGTACTCGTAATTTCCTTCGCACTTGGAGCAAAAACGGAATTCCTCTCCGGGATCGCTCTCCTCGCTGCGACCGCAGATCGCACATTTATGTCTGGTCACGCCCTTGGGCTGCATCGTGCGCTTCTTGAAATTCTGCTGACGCTTAAACTGCTGCGGCGTCCGGAAGCCCTTTCTCGTTATAATAAAGAAGACCAGGACATTCAATAAGGAAAATCCGATCACGGAAAGCGTCACGATACCATAGATCAGATTTATGTGGAATGCCATAATGATCTGATACGCCATCATGATCACATAGATGATCCCAAGCACCTTACACTTGATCGGAATGATGAACATGAAAAGCATCCGCATATCCGGATAGGTGATCGCAAATGCCAAAAAGATCGACATGCTGACGTAATACGTGGAAAACATCGAATCCATGCTTGACATCAACTGTGCTACCACTTCCATATCGCCGCCGCTTGGCAGAGCGATCACGGAAAGCACCAACAGGACCACGAACGAACCGATGATCGTAAAGATGATACCGGAAAAGATGAACACATTATAACGGAAGGTCCCCCAGGTCCGCTCCAATAACGTGCCGATCGAATAATAGCAGTAAAGAACGACCAGCGTTAAGATACTTAAATCTCCGGGCGGGATCAAAAGCCAGCTCACCAGCCTCCACACCTGTCCGTGCAAGATCTTATAAGGATTCAGCGTGATATACGAATATAACGTTGCGATCACCGGATTCAAGCTCGCGGACAACTGGATCATATATCCCACCGCGTAGCAGATGATCACATATAACGTAAGATTCGGGATCGCGTATTTCCCGTATTTTTGTTCCATTTTATATAACCAGGGCATGTTCTTTTTCCTCCCGTAATCAACACTATTAGAATACCAAACCTGCGGGGAAAAGAAAAGTTAAATAAAAATAAAGAATTGTTTCATTGAATTGACAAAGTGTTTTCTTTCACTATAATTATTCTTTGGTACATTTGAAAGCAAATATAATAAATATATGAAGAAATAACGGCCGCAGAGGGGCCAGAAAATGCCTGAAAACAATTATACATTGGGAATCGACATCGGTTCCACAACCGTAAAGATCGCAATCTTGGACGCACGTAAAAAAGTTCTTTTTTCCGATTATAAAAGACACTTCGCAAACATCCAGGAAACGCTGGCGGAGCTTTTGAAGCTCGCGATCAAAGAAATCGGCGATATGCAGGTTTCCCCGATGATCACGGGTTCCGGAGGACTCACACTTGCCAATCACTTGGGCGTTCCTTTCAATCAGGAAGTCATCGCCGTTTCCACCGCTCTTGAATTCTACGCTCCGCAGACGGATGTCGCTATTGAGCTCGGCGGTGAGGATGCAAAGATCATCTATTTCGAAGACGGAAATATCGAACAGAGAATGAACGGAATCTGTGCCGGCGGTACGGGTTCTTTTATCGACCAGATGGCTGCACTTTTAAAAACGGATGCAACCGGCTTAAACGAGTATGCCAAGGGCTATCAGATGCTTTACACCATCGCTGCCCGTTGCGGTGTGTTCGCAAAGACCGATATCCAGCCTCTCATCAACGACGGAGCAACCAGAGAAGACCTCTCCGCTTCCATCTTCCAGGCTGTGGTAAATCAGACCATTTCCGGACTTGCCTGCGGTAAGCCCATTCGCGGTCACGTTGCCTTTTTGGGCGGCCCTCTTCACTTCCTTTCCGAGTTAAAGGAAGCCTTTATCCGTACGTTAAAGCTCGATGATGAGCATATCATCGATTTTGATAATTCCCATTTGTTTGCGGCCATCGGCTCCGCCATGAATTCGAAAAAAGAAGTATTCTACTCTCTTTCCGATATGGCCAAGAAGCTGGAAAGCGGGATCAAGATGGAGTTTGAGGTGGAACGCCTCGATCCCCTCTTTACTTCCAAGGTGGATTATGACCGCTTCTTAAACCGTCACAATGCCGCAAAGGTCGGTACCGGAGACCTCTCTTCCTACGAAGGCGACTGCTATCTCGGTATTGATGCCGGTTCTACCACGACAAAGCTTGCGCTGATCGGAGAAGAAGGCGAACTTCTCTATTCCTTCTACTCTTCCAACAACGGAAGTCCTTTAAAGACAGCGATCACTGCAATTTTGGATATCTATGACAAGCTTCCGAATAACGCAAGGATCGCGCATGCCTGCTCCACCGGTTACGGCGAAGCATTGATGAAGGCTGCCTTTTTGCTGGACGAAGGCGAAGTGGAAACCGTGGCACACTACTATGCCGCCGCATTCTTCCAGCCGGATGTCGACTGTATCATCGATATCGGCGGTCAGGACATGAAATGCATCAAAATCAAAAACCACACCGTTGACAGCGTGCAGCTCAACGAAGCCTGCTCGAGCGGTTGCGGTTCCTTTATCGAGACATTTGCAAATTCCTTAAGCTATGATGTCAAGGATTTCGCTTCCGAGGCGTTATTTGCAAAGCATCCCATCGATCTCGGTACCAGATGTACCGTGTTCATGAATTCCAAGGTAAAACAAGCGCAAAAAGAAGGTGCGAGCGTTGCCGATATTTCCGCAGGTCTCGCGTATTCCGTTATCAAAAATGCGCTCTTTAAGGTTATCAAGGTCAGTGATGCGACAGAGCTTGGAAGGAATATCGTAGTTCAGGGCGGTACCTTCTATAACGATGCCGTTCTTCGTTCCTTTGAAAAGATCGCAAACTGTAAGGCTGTACGTCCCGATATCGCAGGTATCATGGGCGCTTTCGGTGCTGCCCTCATTGCCAAAGAACGTTGTCACGAAAAATATGACGCTTCCGTGGATGACGGAACCTCTAAGACCTCGATGCTTCCCCTTATGAAGATCAAGTCGTTGGAGTTTTCCACCAGAATGGCTACCTGTAAGGGCTGCACCAATGCTTGTCGTCTGACGATCAACCAGTTTACCGGAGGCAGACAGTATATCTCCGGAAATCGTTGCGAACGCGGTATCGGAAAGCAAAAGAATGCGAATAACCTTCCCAACCTCTACGATTATAAATACCATCGTATCTTTGATTACGAATCCTTACCCGAGGACCAAGCCGTTCGCGGCGTTGTCGGCATCCCCAGGGTATTGAATATGTTTGAGGACTTCCCGTTTTGGCACACGTTCTTTACAAAGCTAAAGTACCGTGTCATCTTAAGTCCCACGTCCACGCATAAGATCTACGAACTCGGAATCGAATCGATCCCGAGTGAATCGGAATGCTATCCGGCAAAGATCGCGCACGGACATGTTACCTGGCTGATCCGTCAGGGCATCAAGTTCATCTTCTACCCTTCGCTTTTCTATGAGCGAAACGAAGTGGACGGATCGACCAATCACTACAACTGTCCGATCGTAACCTCCTATTCGGAGAACATCAAAAACAACATCGAAGAGATCCGTTACGGTGACATTGATTTCCGTAATCCCTTTATGAATTTCTCCGATATCACCACGATCGAAAAGGCGCTGATCCCCTGCTTCCCCGAGATCGAAGCAAACGAGATCCGTTCCGCCGTGATCGATGCATGGCATGAATTGGAAAATGCGCGCATCGATATGCAAAAGAAGGGCGAAGAAACACTGAAATACTTGGAAGAGACCGGACGTCACGGCATCGTTTTGGCCGGCCGTCCTTACCATATCGATCCCGAGATCAATCACGGTATTCCGGAACTCATCAACTCCTATGATATCGCTGTTTTGACCGAGGATTCCATCTCGCATCTGGGACATCCCGAACGGCCGCTCATCGTATCCGACCAGTGGATGTATCACTCCAGATTATATGCCGCGGCAAGCTATGTCCGTCTGCGCGACGATCTGGATCTGATCCAGTTAAACTCCTTTGGTTGCGGGCTCGATGCCGTTACCACGGACCAGGTAAACGATATTCTCTCCGGCTCCGATAAGATCTACACATGCTTAAAGATCGATGAGGTCAATAACTTAGGTGCCGCAAGGATCCGTATCCGTTCCCTGATCGCAGCACTCCGCGTAAAGGCCAATAAGCATGAGGAACGTGTGGTCCGTTCCACGCAGATGAACCGCGTGTTCTTTTCC
>JAILOQ010000020.1 GCA_024690725.1 Lachnospiraceae bacterium | reverse complement strand
GATATTCCTTCATGATCCCCGCAAACTTTATAAATATCAACCATAAGTTGGTATCCAAAAGTCAAAGGACTTTCCGTCAAGCAAAAAAATACCCCACCGGGAGATCCCGATGGGGTAAGTACATCTTATGAAATCCTTATTTATTTGAAATAGCTGCCTGTGCTGCGGCCAGTCTTGCGATCGGCACACGGAACGGGGAGCAGGACACATAGGTCAGGCCCACCTTGTGGCAGAACTCAACGGAAGAAGGATCTCCACCGTGCTCACCGCAGATACCGAGCTTGATGTCGGGACGGGTCTTGCGGCCCTTCTCTGCAGCCATCTGAACCAGCTGGCCGACACCTGCCTGATCCAAACGGGCAAACGGATCGGATTCGTAAATCTTGTTCTTGTAGTAATCACCAAGGAACTTACCCGCATCATCACGGGAGAAGCCGAAGGTCATCTGCGTCAGATCGTTCGTACCGAAGGAGAAGAACTCTGCCTCCTCTGCGATCTGATCTGCCAAAAGCGCTGCTCTGGGGATCTCGATCATGGTACCGATATGGTATTCGATATCGCTGCCCTTCTCTTCTTTTACCTTCTCGGCTGTCTCTACAACAACGTCCTTAACGAACTTAAGCTCTTTCTTTTCGCCTACCAGCGGGATCATGATCTCGGGAATGATATCAAATCCCTTCTCGGCCTTCACTTCAATCGCAGCCTCCATAACGGCTCTGGTCTGCATTCTTGCGATCTCAGGATAGGTAACTGCCAAACGGCATCCTCTGTGACCCATCATCGGGTTGAACTCGTGAAGGGAATCGCAGATCTCCTGTACTTCCTCGGAAGTCATCATCATCTGAACGGCAAGATCGTCGATATCGTCCTGCTCGGTAGGAACGAACTCATGAAGCGGAGGATCCAGGAAACGGATCGTAACCGGTCTGCCTTCCATGGTCTCGTATAATGCCTTGAAATCGCTCTTCTGGAACGGGATCAATGCGTTCAATGCCTTTTCTCTCTGCTCTACCGTACGGCTTAAGATCATCTGACGGATCTTCGGAATACGGTCCGGGTTAAAGAACATGTGCTCGGTACGGCAAAGGCCGATACCTTCCGCACCGTACTTAACCGCGTTTGCGGCATCTTCCGGTGTATCTGCGTTCGTGCGAACCTTTAAGGTTCTGAACTCATCCGCCCAAGCCATGATGCGTCCGAAGTTACCGGTCACGCTGGCTTCCTCTGTAGCGATGTCTCCGTAGTAAATATTACCGGTGGAACCATCAAGGGAAATATAATCTCCTTCGTGGATCTCCTTACCGCCTAAGGTAAATACCTTTTCCTCTTCGTTGATCGCCATCTCGCCGCAACCGGATACACAGCAGGTACCCATACCTCTTGCAACTACGGCTGCGTGGCTCGTCATACCGCCGCGCACAGTCAGGATACCTTCGGCTGCATGCATACCTTCAATATCCTCGGGACTGGTCTCCAAACGAACAAGGATGACTCTGTCGCCGGTCTTCTCATGGTGATTCTTTGCATCGTCTGCGGTAAAGTAAACCTTACCTGCGGCAGCACCCGGAGATGCGGGCAACGCCTTACCGATGAGTTCACCGTTCTTTAATGCTTCCGCATTGAACATGGGATGCAGTAACTGATCCAGGCTCTTTGCCTCGATACGGAGCACTGCCTCCTGCGGTGTGATCTTTCCTTCGTCAACCAGATCGCAGGCAATCTGTAAAGCAGCCTGTGCGGTTCTCTTACCGTTACGCGTCTGTAAGAAGTACAACTTCTTATCTTCGATCGTGAACTCCATATCCTGCATATCGCGATAGTGATCTTCCAAAAGCTGTGCGATACGAACGAACTCTGCGTATGCCTCGGGAATATCCTGCTCCAGTCTGGTGATCGGCTGCGGTGTACGAACACCTGCAACGACGTCCTCACCCTGTGCATTGATCAGGTACTCACCGAAGATACCCTTCGCACCCGTTGCGGGGTTTCTGGTAAATGCAACACCCGTACCGGATGTATCGCCCATGTTACCGAATACCATCGCCTGTACGTTTACGGCTGTACCCCAGTCACCGGGGATATCGTTCATGCGGCGATATACGATCGCTCTTTCATTATCCCAGGAACGGAATACGGCACGAACCGCCTCGATCAACTGAACCTTGGGATCCTGCGGGAAGTCTTCTCCCATGGTATCCTTGTAGATGCCCTTGAACACATCTATGATCTTCTTTAGATCATCTGCGGTCAAGTCGGTATCAAATACCTGTTCTTTGCCCAGTTCTGCTTTTTTCTTATCCTTAAATTCATCAAGCACTCTCTCGAAATGTGACTTCGGAACTTCCATTACCACATCGGAGAACATCTGAATAAATCTGCGGTAGGAATCATATGCGAATCTCGGATTGCCGGTCTTTGCTGCGAACCCTTCGACAGCCACATCGTTCAAACCAAGATTTAAGATCGTATCCATCATACCCGGCATAGATGCGCGAGCACCGGAACGAACCGAAACCAGTAACGGATTCTCGGTATCGCCGAATTTCTTCCCCTGCTTTTCTTCCAATACCTTTACATTCTCAAAGATCTGCTCCTGAATCTCATCGGAAATCTGGCGCTTATTGGCATAATAATCATTACATGCCTCCGTCGTTACGGTAAAACCCTGCGGAATCGGTAACCCCAGATTCGTCATCTCAGCAAGATTCGCACCTTTGCCGCCGAGCAAGGGACGCATTTCCGCGTTACCTTCCTCAAATTTGTAGACCCATTTGTTAGCCATTATCGAACCTCCTCACTATTGTAGGTAATAATTTCGCAGCTTTCGCTACGCACTGCCTAAATTATATCATTTCCGCATGGATTTTTACAGAAATATTATATGTTGATTATTTCCAATCGATGTAGAAAATCGGTATGAATTTTTGTGCATTTTAACCAAGACTTGCAGACGTGGAAAAGGCCCTCAATCCGAGGGCCTTTTACCGAGCATTTTAGAATAGGAAATAAACTTGAACTACTTACACACTTATTATTTGTCGAGCATTTTCTTCAACTCATCCATGAAGGTATTGACATCCTTAAACTCACGGTAAACCGAAGCAAATCTCACGTATGCCACCGCATCCAGATCCTTTAACTTCATCATGACCATCTCACCGATCTCGCTCGAAGGGATCTCCTTCTCCTCACGGTTAAAGATCTGTGTCTCCACTTCTTCGATCAAAGAAGTGATCTGATCTGCACTGACCGGACGCTTATGACAGGCTCTCAACACACCTGCGGAGATCTTCTCTCTGTCATAGGTCTCGCGGTTATTATCCTTCTTGATGATAATAAGCGGGATGGTCTCGATCTTCTCATACGTAGTAAAACGTTTGCCACACTCATCACATACTCTTCTGCGGCGGATCGAGTTGTTATCCTCCGCCGGACGCGAATCGATCACGCGGGTATTTTCATGACTGCAAAACGGACATTTCATTTTTTATTTCTCCCCTATAATCTTCCAAACCCCTATTAAAATATCGGTTGGTATTCATAATCGAGTGCTAAAACACACGTGTCAGAATATACAAGATATTGTTGATAACACTCGCTACGATTACAGTATATGCGAAATAATAATTTATGTCAACCCTAAATTACAAAAATTCCGAAAAAACATAATTGGCCAGATCCAGGCCTAAATCCGTCAAATATAGCCGATCTGCGGCATTGTCCAGGATGATGAGTCCTTCGCACGTCAGCTTCTCGATCTCTGTTTTGTAAACCACTGCAAGTTCCTTTCCGAACTGCCTGCAAAACTCTGCAACCGAAACACCTGTTGTCATGCGAAGCCCCAGAAACAGGTACTCTGCCATCGCATCTTTCAAAGATAACTCCTCATATTCTTTGAAAAATACGTCCTCTCCGTCTCCTTCGTTCATCCCCTTGATATAGTTTGTGATATCCGTGTCATTCTTGTGCCTTTTCCCGTCCGTAAAGCTCGATGCACCCAATCCGAGGCCAAGGTAGGGAACCCTCCTCCAATAGCCGGTGTTATGCCGACTTTCATATCCCGGCAGGCAATAATTGGATATTTCATAGCGTTTATAGCCGTTTTGGCTCAAAACGTCCCGCGTCATATGATACATCGCAAGCTCCGCCTCTTCATCCGGCAATTTTTCCGGATGATCGTGATACATTTCGTAAAACGGCGTTCCTTCCTCGATGATCAGAGAATACGAGGAAATGTGCGTAGGACGCAGTGATATCAAGGTCTTTAGGCTTTCCTCATACGCTTCCTTTTTCTGCCCGGGAAGGGAAGATATTAAATCGACATTTATGTTTTCAAATCCTGCCGCCCTTGCGGCACGAAAACAGTCCAGAAAATCCTCATAGGTATGGATCCGTCCGAGAAGTTTCAGTTCTTTGTCATGAACGGACTGCAGTCCCAGACTCAGCCGGTTAAATCCCCCGGCATACAGCTTCTTGAGTCCCGCCGCATCGATCGTCTTGGGATTTGCTTCGACGGTGATCTCCGCACCTTCTTTGACCCGGAAGGAGGTTTTGATGGCATTGAAAAGTTTACATAACAACTCCGCGGGGAGGACGGTAGGTGTTCCGCCCCCGAAATACACGGTTTCCACGGTAACATCAGAAAAAGCCTTAGAACGGATCGTTATCTCCCGTTCCAAAGCCTTTGCATATGCCATCCTCGTCGCTTCGTCCGAAGGCATGGACAAAAAGTCACAATATTTGCATTTTCTCACACAAAATGGGATGTGTACATATAACTCCATCCGGCACCTCTTAACATCCGGCCCGCCGTCACAACTTCCACGGGATCGGCCGTATAAAGATTACTTCTTATCGTCCAGTTTCAAGACACTCATGAATGCGGCCTGCGGGATCTCCACGTTTCCGATCTGGCGCATGCGCTTCTTTCCTTCCTTCTGCTTTTCGAGAAGCTTCTTTTTCCGGGTGATATCGCCGCCGTAGCACTTCGCAAGCACGTCCTTGCGCATCGCTTTTACGGTCTCTCTGGCGATGACCTTGCCGCCGACGGCTGCTTGGATCGGAATCTCAAACAGGTGGCGCGGGATCTCGTCCTTTAGCTTCTCGCACATCTTGCGGCCTCTCTCGTAAGCACTGTCCTTATGCACGATAAAGGAAAGCGCATCGACCTCTTCGCGATTGATGAGGATGTCGAGCTTGACAAGCTCGGAGCGCTCATAGCCCTTTAATTCATAATCGAAGGAGGCATAGCCTCTCGAACGGCTCTTTAAGGCATCAAAGAAATCGTAGATGATCTCGTTGAGCGGAAGGTCGTAGCGCAGCAACGCTCTCGTCTCTTCCATGTATTCCATGCCGTTATATACGCCGCGCCTCTCCTGGCAAAGCTCCATGATCGGACCGATGAATTCGGTCGTGACCATGATCTCCGCAGAGACGATCGGCTCTTCCATATAGTCGATCTCGGAAGGATCGGGAAGGTTTGACGGGTTCGTAAGTTCGATGACATCACCGTTTGTCTTATGGACCTTATAGATAACTCCGGGCGCGGTCGTTACGAGGTCAAGGTTATACTCTCTCTCCAAACGCTCCTGGATGATCTCCAAATGCAAAAGTCCGAGGAATCCGCAGCGGAAACCGAAACCGAGTGCGATACTCGTCTCCGGTTCGTAATTGAGCGAAGCATCGTTTAACTGAAGCTTCTCCAACGCATCCCGAAGGTCCGGATACTTCGCTCCGTCCGCAGGATACATGCCGCAGTAAACCATGGAATTTACTTTCTTATATCCGGGCAAAGGCTCTGCACAAGGGCGTGCATCGTCGGTTACGGTATCACCCACCATGGTGTCTCGCACGTTCTTTATCGAGGCGGTGAAATACCCCACCATGCCGGCGGACAACTCCTCACAGGGAATGAACTGACCGGCGCCAAAATACCCGACTTCCACGACTTCCGCAGTCGCGTTCGTCGCCATCATGCGCACCCGGGTACCTTTTTTGATGCGTCCGTCCCTGATCCTGCAAAATACAATGACGCCTTTATAGGAATCGTACAGGGAATCAAAGATCAGAGCCTTTAAGGGCGCTTCGGGATCGCCGTTCGGTGCGGGGATCTTCTCTACGATCGCCTCGAGCACCTCCTCGATGCCGATGCCGTTCTTTGCCGAGATCAACGGTGCGTCCTGCGCTTCCAGACCGATCACGTCCTCGATCTCATCCTTCACTCTCTGCGGCTCTGCGCTCGGAAGGTCGATCTTGTTGATGACCGGAAATACATCCAGATCGTGGTCAAGGGCCAGATACACATTGGCAAGCGTCTGCGCCTCAATGCCCTGTGCTGCGTCAACGACTAAGATCGCGCCGTCACAGGCGGCAAGCGCACGGCTCACCTCGTAGTTGAAATCCACATGACCGGGAGTGTCGATGAGGTTGAAGATATACTCCTCCCCATCCTTTGCATGGTAAACGATACGAACGGTCTGCGCCTTGATGGTGATGCCGCGTTCCCTTTCGAGTTCCATATTGTCAAGGACCTGCGCCTGCATCTCCCGACTGGTCAAAAGGCCGGTCTTTTCAATGATACGGTCCGCAAGTGTGCTCTTCCCGTGGTCAATATGCGCCACGATACAGAAATTTCTGATTTTCTTCTGATCAAATTCCATCTTCGTTTCCTACTTTAAAGAAAGCCAATCGACGGGTTGATCGATTGGCTCTTTCAAACATGATATTGACCGGAATGACGGTTCCGATCTTTTACAATCTTCCGAATTATTCCATTGCGTTTACAGCCTTTGATAAACGGGAAACTTTTCTGGAAGCATTCTTTTTATGATAAACGCCCTTTGTAGCTGCCTTATCGATTGCTACCGTTGCGTCATGTAATGCTGCCTTAGCTGCATCAGCATCCTTAGCCTCAACTGCTGCGTTAACCTTCTTAACTGCAGTCTTAACGCCGGACTTGATCGCTTTGTTGCGTTCTGCTTTCGTTCTGTTAACTAAGATTCTCTTCTTAGCAGACTTAATGTTAGCCATGAGTTACACCTCCTATTTCAAAGATTCATTCCTATTCGAAATGTCGGTGTCACAATCACCCAGACACGGAGAGATAAATGTGAACACACACGCATATTATATTAGCCGAAACCTTGGCGGTTGTCAATTCATTTTTTCTTTTTTGTATGAATTTGTCACACGTTCTTTTTCCATGTAATCCCTTCCCGGACAAAGAACGTCTGCGGCTCCGATCATCTGTGACCGCCGCCACCGCCGTGGGAGATACCGCTGCTCGAGAAGTGGTGGCCACCGCCACCGCCACCGCCGCCGCCACCGCTGCTCGTCTCGATGTGCCTTCGCGTCGTATGCTTGCTCAAGAACACGTCGCTTCTGTCATGAAAGACATGCGTGCCGGCCTTCACATAGGTTAGGTCGTTGGTCGTTATCTTTGCCTTCGTATGGCTGACACCGACCAAAACGTAAATGATCGCAACAAGCAAGGCAACGCCCAAAGAGATCAAAAGCGGATGATCCAC
>JAILOQ010000132.1 GCA_024690725.1 Lachnospiraceae bacterium | reverse complement strand
CCGGGATCGCCGGCGGGCATAGGAGGCATGGGCTCTTTCTTGTTAGCCACAACGCTCTCGGTGGTAAGTAAGGTAGAAGCTACGCTGGTTGCATTCTGCAATGCGCTTCTGGTAACCTTTGCGGGATCGAGGATTCCGCTTGCCACCATATCGGTGTACTCACCCTTTAATGCATCAAATCCGGTACCAACCTCGGATTCACGTACTTTATTTACGATCACGGATCCTTCCAGACCTGCGTTGCTTGCGATATGGAACAACGGAGCTTCGAGTGCCTTTAAGATGATCTGTGCACCGGTCTTCTCATCTCCCTCTAAGGAATCAGCAAGCTTTGCAACTTCCTTGGATGCGTGGATATATGCGCTTCCGCCGCCGGCGATGATACCTTCTTCTACGGCTGCACGGGTAGCTGCAAGTGCATCTTCCATACGAAGCTTTGCTTCCTTCATCTCGGTCTCTGTTGCGGCACCGACACGGATCACTGCAACACCGCCGGAAAGCTTTGCAAGTCTCTCCTGTAACTTCTCCTTATCGAAATCGGAGGTGGTGGTCTCAAGCTGCTGCTTGATGTTGATGATCCTTGCTTCGATCGCTTCCTTTGCACCTTCGCCGTCTACGATCACGGTATTCTCTTTCTGAACCTTTACGCTCTTTGCACGACCTAACTGATCGATCGTTGCTTCCTTTAAGTCCATACCGAGATCGGAAGAGATCACGGTACCGCCTGTCAGGATCGCGATATCTTCGAGCATTGCTTTTCTTCTGTCACCATAGCCCGGTGCCTTTACTGCAACCACGCTGAAGGTTCCGCGTAACTTATTTACGATCAAAGTGGTAAGTGCTTCGCCTTCGACATCTTCTGCGATGATCAAAAGCTTGGAACCGCTCTGTACGATCTGCTCCAACAGAGGAAGGATTTCCTGGATATTGGAGATCTTCTTATCTGTAATGAGGATGTAAGGATTCTCAAGGTTTGCTTCCATCTTTTCCATATCGGTTGCCATGTAAGCACTGATGTATCCTCTGTCAAACTGCATACCTTCTACAAGGTCTAACTCTGTCTGCATGGTCTTGGACTCTTCGATGGTGATGACACCGTCTCTGGAAACCTTCTCCATTGCGTCTGCAACAAGATTTCCGACTTCCTCGTCACCTGCGGAGATAGCGGCAACCTTAGCGATATGCTCCTTGCCCTTTACCTTTGCGCTCATAGCCTTGATGGACTCTACTGCACAATCGGTAGCCTTCTTCATACCTCTTCTTAAGATGATCGGGTTTGCGCCTGCAGCTAAGTTCTTCATGCCTTCGTTGATCATAGCCTGTGCCAAAACGGTGGCTGTCGTGGTACCGTCACCCGCTACGTCGTTGGTCTTCGTAGCAACTTCTTTTACCAGCTGTGCACCCATGTTCTCGAATGCATCGTCCAGCTCGATCTCCTTAGCGATGGTCACACCGTCGTTAGTGATGAGGGGACCGCCGTAGGACTTATCCAATACAACGTTTCTTCCTTTCGGTCCCAAGGTTACGCGGACCGTATCTGCCAACTGATTTACACCGGACTCCAGAGCTGCTCTGGCGTCTGCACCGTACTTAATCTCTTTTGCCATTTTCATGACCTCCTACTATACTCTTATTCGATTACTGCCAAAATGTCTTTCTGGGAACAGATCAGATACTTCTCGTCTCCGTCCTTTACTTCGGTTCCGCTGTACTTGGAATAGATGACCTTGTCTCCGGCCTTTACTTCCATCTTTACGTCCTCGGTTCCGGGGCCGACTGCGATAACCTCTGCCTGCTGCGGCTTTTCCTTCTCACCGCCTGTTAACACGATACCGGATGCCGTGGTCTCCTCTGCCTCGATGGGCTTTAATACCACACGGTCTGCCAACGGTTTTAACTTCATAATGATTGCCTCCTTTGCAACTGTATTTTCATTTTACTATTTTTAGATTACTAGCACTCAAAAGGTCTGAGTGCTAACCACATGACATATATTAGTTTTTTTGAGTGCCACATTCAACCTTGTGAAAACGGTGAATATCTCTCTTATTCTTTCTTATACTTCTGTTTTCTCGTTTTTTCTCGTTTTTTCTTACTGGGTAGTGAAAAGAACGTATTTAATAAAGTTTTTAGATTTGCGAAAGCAGGGTGAATGCTTCGAGAATTCCGTCATGATTGTTGTCGTTTACCGTGACGTAATCGGCGGCATCTTTTAAGGCATCGATGCCGTTACACATGGCAAAACCGATCCCCGCTTCCTCCAACATCGAGATGTCGTTATACTGATCGCCCGCCGCTAAGGTATGCTTGATATCGCAATGTAAGTAGTCACAGAGAAAACGCACCGCATTGCCCTTTGATACCTTGCTAAGACAAATCTCCAGATAATTCGGATTTGAATAAAAAGCCGCGATCTCATGATCAAAGCCGGCTTCGATCCGCTCACGGAACCGGTCGAGTCTGTCGTGGTCTTTCAATTCGATCCCCAGAAGCTTATAGGCACCGCCCGCTATCCCTTCGGAAAGATCGGGGGTTACTTCAAATGGCAGCTTGATGATCCTGCGATAGTAGTGAAGCTCCTCGTCCTCTTCGGGTGTCAATATGACCTCATCCCGATACGTGTGGACATGGATCGACATTTCTTTGGCCAGGTCCTGAAGACCTCTTACCTGACCGGGAGAAAGAAGGTGCTCCAAGATCGGACGGTGCGCGTCGCAGTCATAGACCAGCGCGCCGTTATAGGAAATGATATAGGTGCCCTTCACAGGCAGTTCCAACCGGTCTCTGGTCTCGATGATGCTGTTTAAGGGACGGCCGCTCGAGAGCACAAAGCTCCCGCCTTCGCCGATAAAATCCCATACCGCATCGTAGACTGCCCGACTGATCTTTTTGTCTGTCGTCAACAGCGTCTCGTCCATATCCGTAAAAAGAATCTTGCCTGAAAACCTGCCCATATCGTTTTATTCTTCTCCGCTCTCGTCCTCTGCTTCTGCCGTGTAAACCTGTGTACGCTTTCTTGCCATCTCGTCGCTTGCAAGGTATTCGTCGTATGTCGTGATCTTGTCGATCAGACTTCCGTCGGGAAGGATCTCCATGATACGGTTTGCGGTTGTCTCCACAAACTGGTGGTCATGGCAGGAGAACAGCTCCACGCCGCGGAACTTGATCAGGCCGTTGTTTAAGGCCGTGATGGATTCCATATCGAGGTGGTTCGTGGGCTCATCGAGGAGCAGCACGTTCGCACCGGAGATCATCATCTTGGAAAGAAGGCAACGCACCTTCTCACCTCCGGATAAGACCTTCACCTTCTTTACCCCGTCCTCGCCGGCGAATAACATACGGCCGAGGAAGCCGCGGACATAGGTGATATCATCTACGGGAGAATAGCCCGAAAGCCACTCTGCGATCGTAAGTTCATTGTCGAATTCATCGTTGAAGTCCTTGGGAAAATACGCCTGGGATGTGGTGATACCCCACTTAAAGCTTCCCTCGTCGGGCTCGATCTCGCCCATTAAAATACGGAACAAGGTCGTCTTTGCAAGCTCGTTGCCGCCGACGAAGGCTACCTTATCGTCGTGATTTAAGATAAAGGAGATGTTGTCGAGGACCTTTACGCCGTTGACGGTCTTGGAAAGACCTTCCACGGAAAGGACTTCGTTACCGATCTCGCGATCCGGGCGGAAATCAATATAAGGATACTTTCTGCTCGAAGGACGGATGTCCTCAAGTTCGATCTTTTCCAAGGCTCTCTTTCGGCTGGTCGCCTGCTTGGACTTGGAAGCGTTCGCGGAGAAACGGGAGATGAATTCCTGTAACTCCTTGATCTTCTCTTCTTTTTTCTTGTTGGCTTCCTTCATCTGCTTGATGAGGAGCTGACTGGATTCGTACCAGAAATCATAGTTACCGGCATAGAGCTGGATCTTGCCGTAGTCGATGTCGGCGATCTGGGTACATACTTTATTTAAGAAATAACGGTCGTGGCTGACCACGATGACCGTATTGTCGAAATCGATCAAAAAGTCCTCAAGCCATGCGATGGCGTCGAGATCCAAGTGGTTCGTCGGCTCATCCAAAAGGAGGATGTCGGGGTTACCGAAGAGGGCCTTTGCAAGCAAGACCTTTACCTTCTGAGAACCGTTGAGATCGCTCATCTGACTGTAGTGATACTCTGTATCGATGCCCAGACCGTTTAACAAAACGGCGGCATTGGTCTCTGCATCCCAGCCGTCCATCTCGGCAAACTCCGCTTCCAATTCGCTGGCGCGGATACCGTCTTCATCGGTGAAATCTTCCTTGGCGTAGATGGCATCCTTTTCCTTCATGATGTCGTAAAGGCGCTGATTGCCCATGATCACAACATCCATGACCACGTTGTCATCGTATTTAAAGTGATCCTGCTCTAAGACCGAAAGACGCTGACCGGGTGTGATGATGATCTCCCCGTTCGTCGTCTCGAGCGCACCGGATAATATCTTTAAGAAGGTGGACTTTCCGGCACCGTTGGCACCGATCAGACCGTAACAGTTCCCTTCCGTAAATTTGATGTTTACTTCTTCGAATAATGCCTTCTTACCCACACGGTAAGTTACATTGCTGGCTTGAATCATATCATTCCTCCATTTAAAACCACTGTCTAAAAACAACCACGCATTTCATTGTACGGGATTTTCGTATTTTTGTCTAGGCTTGGGAAGGGAGACGAAAAACGGGCAAAAAAAAGCTCTTACCGTGGGGTAAGAGCTTTAAGGATTTCACTCGTTTTATGCCAAACTTAAACAGAGATATCAAAATTGGAACCGATATGCGGATTCACACTTAACTCCATCGAATGGTCGATCATTTGAGTCATTGCTTCACCCAGTTCCTGATTGGTATCTAAGGTTTTCGCCAACAGCGCCGTTCCGATGGAACCCTGCAGCTGGCTCTGCGAATAGGCTGTGGATAATTGTGTAATATCCCACATAATAAAACCTCCATGAAACTCCCAATACACATAAAGCGGGAGTGGTCCTCGCTTTAGTACCTTTCATTATAACAAGTACAGGGAATAAAACAAGCCGAATTATTCACGAAATCTATGTGGAAAACTCCGACAGATTGCACAAAAATCGGGGCACTTATCCCTCAATGATCAGATATCTGCCGTCTCCCACATCAAATACTTCATCTGCTTCCAGAAGATCATCCTCGGAAAGACCGGAAATGTCGAGCCCTTCTTCCTCAAAGTAGGAATAAACCTCTTCTTTGGAGTCCGCCACTACGGCAAAGATCTCTTCCAAAAAAGCCCGCGCCTCTTCGAGCGTCGTTGCGACCGGCTCGGGAAATAACTGTGATTGATTCTCTAAAAAGCATGTTGCGACCTTATCATCAAAATCAGGCATTATCCCATCTCCTTTCGAAAACTACTCGTCCGTGCCCTTACTCTTTTCCGGCTGAAACACCCGGTCGGCAATCGGATCCTTCTTTAGCACCTTACTGCGCGCCACAGCTTCTTTGCAGAAATTCTCCTGTGCGCCGAACAACTCTTTTCCTCTTTTGTCCACACGCTCATACGTGCCGTCATCGTGTAAGAGCTGCGCCTTTTTCGTATCGCGCAAGAGACAATCCAGAACATGCGCCACACGTTCTTTTAAGTCCTCCTGCTCGATTGGGAACATGATCTCCACGCGTTTATTTAAGTTTCGCGGCATCCAGTCCGCACTTGCCAGGTAATACTCCTTCGAACCGCCGTTTTCAAAGCAGAAGATGCGGCTGTGCTCCAAGAAGGTTCCCACCACGGAGCGTACGCGGATGTTTTCGGACACGCCCTTTACACCGGTCCTCAGACAACAGATCCCGCGCACGATCAGATCGATCGTAACGCCTGCCGTGGATGCCTCGTAAAGTGCGGCGATGATATCCGGATCGCAAAGGGAATTCATCTTGGCCGTGATATGGGCCTCTTCCCCGCTTTCCGCAAACCGCTGCTCTCGCTTGATCAGATACAAGAACCGATCCTTTAACCAAAGCGGTGCCACGGAGAGCTTATTCCAGCCCTTCGGTTCCGAATAACCGCTGAGCATGTTGAATACCGCCGTTGCGTCCTCTCCGATATCCTCACGACATGTCAAAAGTCCAAGGTCTGTATAAAGCTTTGCCGTCGAATCGTTGTAATTACCGGTGCCCAGATGGACATACCGGCGGATCCCGTCATCTTCCTTGCGGACAATGAGCGTGATCTTACTGTGCGTTTTCAGTCCCACGAGTCCGTAGATGACATGGCATCCGGCCTGCTCCAATTTCTTTGCCCAGACGATGTTGTTCTCCTCATCGAATCTGGCCTTTAACTCTACGAGTACCGAAACCTGCTTGCCGTTTTCCGCCGCCTGCGCCAATGCCGCAATGATCGGTGAATTACCGCTCACACGATACAAGGTCTGCTTGATCGCGAGCACGCCCGGATCCTTGGCCGCGGACTTTACGAAATCAACGACCGGTTGGAAGGTCTCATACGGATGGTGCAAGAGGATATCCTGCTTTTTGATCTCATCAAAGATATTGCACCCTTCGGGTAAAAGAACGACCGGCTGCGGCTTGTACTTTTTGTCTTTCAGATGTTCGAATCCGTCGATGCCGTAAAGCTGCATAAGTACCGTCAGATCCAAAGGTCCTGAGACCGTGTAGATCTCTTCCTGACTGATATCCAGCTCTTTTCTTACGATCTTTAACAATTCCTTGGATACGCCCGTCGGAAGCTCCAGACGGATCGCCTCGCCCCACTGCCGTTTCTTTAACTGTTTTTCGATCTCCGCGAGCAGATCTTCCGCTTCTTCCTCTTCGATCGAAAGGTCGGCGTTTCGCATGATACGGAACGGGCAGACCGCCACGATCTCATAGTTTAAGAAGAGTGCTTCCATGTTGCGGGCAATGACTTCTTCGAGGAAGATAAAGCTCCTGCCCTCCACGTTCTTTGCGGACGGGATCTCGATGACACGGCTTAGCACGGAAGGCACCTG
>JAILOQ010000095.1 GCA_024690725.1 Lachnospiraceae bacterium | reverse complement strand
TACAACAGGGGACACAATCCCTTTTCCATGATCCATACGATGGCACTTGTGCCGGAGACGGACGCAAGCGAGCAGACCGGATCCGATGAAACCAAGCTTATCCTCCTAAATGACGGGGAAGGGAACAAAACATACCGATCGGCAGGGGATGCTCTGTCGGGGTATCACGGCGGAGCGGCCGGACCTCTTTTGGTACTTCGCGTGTGTTTGCCGAAATAAACAACAAAGAATTGCGCCGTTCGGCGCAATTTTTTTTGAATATTCATAGTGTTACAAGTGGTTTGACAAACCACATACGAGTCGGTAACCTAATACTAGTTTGTTATGCCTGCGGGCGTAAGAACAATTGGGGAGCCCGGTGGAGCCGGGAACGGATGAAACGGAGAAATATATGAAAACTGCGATAGTTACCGATACGAATTCAGGAATTACCGGAGCGGAAGCCGAAGAGATGCTGATCCATCTGATGCCGATGCCGGTGATCATAGACGGAGAAGTATTCTACGAAGGAGAGACCATAGACCAGAAGACCTTTTTTGAAGCGCAGGTCGGCGGCCGTGATGTGACAAGTTCCCAGCCGTCCCCCGCCGTTGTGGAGAAGCTGTGGGAAGATACGTTAAAAGAAGGCTATGACGATCTCGTATATATTCCGATGTCCAGCGGACTTTCCGGATCCTGCCAGACGGCAAAGATGCTGGCGGATAAGGACAGGTTTCGGGATAAGGTATTTGTGGCGGACAATCACAGGATTTCCGTTACCATGCGTCAGTCCGTGGAGCGGGCACTGATCCTTAGGGAGCGTGGCATGGACGGAAGAGCCATCTGTGAACAACTGGAAAAAGAAGCCTTTGATCAGACGATCTACATTGCGGTTGACACTTTGGAATATCTGAAAAAGGGCGGACGAGTGACGGCAGCAGGTGCCGCGATCGGTTCCGTTTTGAACATCAAGCCGATCCTCACCATTCAGGGCGAGAAGCTGGATGCATTCCGCAAATGCCGCGGCAGCGCCAAGGCAAAGAGCATCCTTTTGGAGGCCCTCGATGCGGATATCAAGGCTCGGTTTTCCCGCGGACCTTTGGAAGAACTTGACATTTACCTTGCGGGGAGCATGACGACGCAGGAAGAGATCGCTGCCTGGACGACCTATGTACAGGAGCATTTCCCGAAGAATAACATCATCTACAATCCGCTTAGTTTAAGCATTTGCTGTCATATCGGCCCCGGCAGTTTTGCCGCAGGTGTTTGCCCGAACCCGAATTGGGATTAAGTAAAGAAGAGTGAAAGAGTCTGCCTGCGCAGGCTCTTTTTTTGCCTTAGCCTTGTCCTTTTTACGAAAAAGGTCTAAAATCATAGGGAAAGAGAGGACGGAGTCCATGTTTATCATATTCTTTATTGTCTGGGTATTGTTCAACGGACAGTTGACCTTGGAGATCGAGATTCTCGGTTTGTTTGTGGCCGCACTTTTGTATGCGTTTATCTGCCGCTTTATGAACTGGAGTCTGAAAAAGGACCGACTGATGTTGCGCTACACAGGCTTTATTTTTTCCTATTTGTTTTTACTGGTCAAAGAAATCGTAAAGGCAAACATCGACACGGCGAAGATGATCTTTGCGGAGAAGATCGAGAGAGAGCCCGTGGTATATACGTTCCATACCAAGGTAAAAAGTCCCGTGCTGCGTTTTCTTTTGGCAAATTCCATTACCTTAACCCCCGGTACGCTCACGGTGGAGCTGGAGGGGGATCTGTTGAAGATCCATGCGATCGACCGGGATTATATTCAGGGAGATTTTATTTTTGAGATGGTTTTACGGGATTTGGAAGAAGCGGCGGATGCAGGGTCGTTGAAAGGGGAGGATGAAGATGAATAACGTAACGCTACAGCTTATCGAAGTGCATCAGTTGTTCTTTGTCCTGGTGATGTGTATTCTGGCGATCCTTTTGTTTCTGCTTTTGATCCGCGCGTGCAAGGGACCGACGGTTGCGGACCGTTTGATCAGTGTCAATATGATGGGAACCATGATCATGGTGATCATCTGTATCCTGGCCGTTATTAAGGGCGAAGGGTATCTGGTGGATATCGCGATCATCTATGCGATGTTAAGTTTCCTTGCCGTTGTTCTTTTGACAAAGGTGATCATGGGGATCCATAAGAAAGAAGAGTTTGAAGAGGCCGCAAGAGCGGTGGAAGAAGAGAAATCGGAATCGGCAAAGAGTGTCGATCGGATGGTAGACAGCCGGGAGGTGGAGTGATGGAATGGTTTGCATATCTGCGTTTTTACGTGGGCGTGATCTTTTTGATCTTGGGCCTTGTGGTGTTCTTGGTGGAAGTCATCGGGGTGTTTAAACTCGATTATGTGATGAACCGTATGCATGCGGCAGGCATGGGCGATACCCTTGGGATCGGCTTTTCCATCCTGGGCCTGATGATCTTAAACGGCTGGAACATGATCACGGTAAAGATGATCATGGTTCTGGTATTTTTGTGGTTCTCGTCACCGGTTTCCTCGCATCTGATCGGGAAGCTGGAGATCAGTACGCACGAAGGACCGAATCAATATGAGGAGGAAGAACGCTGATGGAAATCTTTATGTATATTCTGTTGATCTTTCTGGTGGTCTGTGCGATAGCCGTCAGCTTTACAAAGAATCTGTTAAATACGGTTCTGGTATTTATGAGCTACAGTCTTGTGATGTCCGTGATCTGGATCTTATTGGAGTCTCCGGATCTTGCGATCACCGAGGCTGCGGTCGGAGCAGGTGTGACTTCCATCCTGTTCTTTATCACGTTAAAGAAGATCGAAGCGATCGGAAAGGGGCATAAGGATGAGTCGACCGAGGAATAAAAAAGACTATGAAAAGACAAAAGCCTTTCGCTTCTTTCAATGGATGCGCGGCGATAAGGATCCGTATATCGGTGAAGTGGAAATGAAGAAAGGACGGCCGTATCGTTCGTCCATTTCCTA
>JAILOQ010000131.1 GCA_024690725.1 Lachnospiraceae bacterium | reverse complement strand
GGTGTCTCACAGTAGAAATAATGCTCGGGATGCAGATCGTCCTTATCCCACTTTTCTTTCTTATAGGTGATACGGATCTCTCCTTCATCAATCTCATTTCCGTTCGTATCATACGTCTCGTCAATATCTTTTACATTCTTTAACGCATTGTAAAGATCATCACTTAAGATCAGTTCGCCGGTCTCCGGAATAAATGTAGCCGCAGCGCCCGTCGCATTCTGCTGTGAAAGATACGCGTTCTGTGTCGTATCATTTACGGAAATCGCCGTTGCCGTTACCGTCTGCATTGCACCGGTCTCATCATAGTACTCAATAGTCGGAGGTACATCGGAGCTCACATCATTATATGCCATACGAAGTCTGTGAACGGTATTGTCACTGATGTTCTGCTCAGTCACGGTGGAGCTTGCGGCATTGGCCGTTGTGATCTGATCCAATGTGGAAATATCCACGTAATGCAGATCATCCACTGCCGTCGCATCCAACTGTTCCGTGATCGTATATTCCTGCTTCGTGGTCTCTCCAAAGGTGAGCGTCATATCGGTACGATATCCGGTAAACACATGACGTCCCGCATAGTCTGCATTGCCAAGTGCATAAAGCTCATCGCGCAAACCCTTTAAGTCTTCCAAAATCTTATCTCTGTCTTCCGCCGTCTTAAATCCTTCGGAAGCGGAACTGCAATCCGCATACATATTGGTGATAACATCGGTTGCCGTGCTGATGGCATCCTCTGTTACACTCAACCAGCTTTCCGCATCGGGAGCATTTTTCTCATAATACTGATCCACCTTGCTTAAGTTGGTACGAAGTCTCAGGGAACGGATCGCAACAACCGGATCATCGGAAGGACGTGTTACCTTCTTGCCGGTAGCAAGCTGTGTATTCAACGTATCCTCTCTGACCTTATTCGTATTGATATTCGTAACCGCATTATTGGAAATGATCTTATTTGTGATTCTCATAGGCTTATACTCCTGTCTGGTTGATCAACTTATCATATATCTCTGCCAACACGGAAATCATCTGACTCGCCAGATTGTAACTGTGCTGATACTGTACCAAATTCAAGGCTTCCTCATCACTGTCCACACCGCTGACCGAAAGTCTCTGGTTATCGATGGACTTTGAGATATTCTCATAGGATGCGGATAACGTATTTGCGCTCTGCGCATTCAAGGCGATATCACTGAGTACACACTGAAGGAAATCACCTGCAGCACATCCGCGGAATGCAAGACGACTGCTGTCCGTCCGAAGTGCGATCATATCTTCCACAATGTCGTATTTGCTGATACCGTCGGAAGATTCGGTTCTGGTTGCCAGGATGTTCGGATCATCGATCATCTTATCGTTGATCGCAAAATTTCCTGCCGTCAGATAGTAATAACTGTCATCCGTGCTCTTTACAACAGAGCCTGCACCGATCACCGCTCTGGAATCTTCAAACGTGTACTGCGTGGTATCCGTAGCGGAATTAGCTGTAAAAAGAACACTTCCCTTATTGCCATAGCCATCGGTACTGCCGTCCTGTGTCAAAATCTTGTTAAACGCTTCCGCAAGGGAACGACAGAACTCATTCAACTGTTCCTGATAATACGGAATTCCCTGGTAATCCACAGCATAACCGACATTTGCCTCATGACCGATACGGTCGATGTTGGGCATCGTCTTATTCTTTTCCGTACTCTGGCTGATCTGGAAGGTGTAACTCTCAATCTGCTGATCGGCATCGTACGTTACAAAGAATGTATCATAATAGTACTCCTGATTTCCGAGACGGATGATACCGCCATCCTGAGAGAGGGTACATGTATTTAAACTCTTAAGGTAATCCTTATCCACATCTACCGTAACATTGTAATCCGTTCCGACATAGCCTGCCGCGGAAACCTTACCTTTGAAATTCTCACCGTTGTTTCCGTCTCTCATCTCGATCAGGCCACGGAGCTGTCCGCCGATGGAACTGCTGAACATGGAAAACTCTCGTCCGTCATCCCAGTAGATATTGTAAAGACCGACCGAATCCGACTGATTCGTCTTTTCGTATGCCGTCTTTGCTTCACAATTTAATTCGTTATATTTGCTGCCGTCTACCAGGGTCTGGCCGCCGGCGATCTTTACCACATAACGGGTAGCACCCGTGGTTCTCTCCGGATTGTTGGTATCTACCACATCCTCTTCGGATGTCTTCACATCCACGATCACGGACAACTTATCAATGATCAGATCTCTCTGGTCTCTTAACTCGTTCGCCGTAGCACCTGTTAATTCGATAACGTTGATCTGCTGATTCAAAGATGCGATCTCTCTTGCGTATGCATTGATCTGAGAAACCAGATTCTTTATTTCCAGATTGACATCGGTCTGAAGGTTTTGCATATTGGATGACATCGTATTGAAGTAGTACGTAAGATTTTCCGCATAACCGACAAACTGGCTCTTTGCGGTCGTATCACCGGAGTTCTTTGCCAGCTCTTCGATCGCACTGTACATATTGTTATAGATGGTGCTGAAACCTTCCAGTGTGGAATCATCCGTGAAATAATCTTCGATCTGCTTCATGTAATAAGCAAGTTCCTTGTATTCTCCCACCTGTGCATTGTTGTTCCAATACTTGAAATCGTAAAATGCATCACGCGCACGCTCAATGGAATCGGTGATAACACCGGAACCGGTACAACCATAGGTCGTATAGGTACGCAATGCATTGGCTGCTTTCTGCTCCACGATCTGTCTGGAGTAGCCTTCTGTATTTACATTGGAGATATTGTTTGCTGTCGTATTCAGACCGGCGTTGGATGCCGTAAGACCTGTATATGCTATGTTTAATCCGTAGAATGTTGAAGCCATGTATTCACTTCCTTTTCCGCATGTGCCGCATTACTCGTCGTTTCTGTGTTTACCGTAAGGTTGCGACGGAGCGTTTCCGAAGAAACAGATACTCCGCCCGCTTACTATGTATTATATCGAACAAAAAAGGCGTGAAGTTTAGTCCTTCACGCCAAAAAGTTTATTCTTTTTAACTGCCCAACGTCGTAATGACATGCTCTAACATCTCACTGATGACCGTGATGTACCGGCTGCTTGCATTATATGCATTCTGATACTTGATCATGTTGGCCAATTCTTCATCATCCGACACGCCGACGACCTGCTGTCTGGCCTCTTCCGTACTGCTTACCGTGGTCTGCTGATTATCGTATACACTCTTAAATACGGAGCCCGAATTACCGACCTGCGATACCAGGTTGGAATAAAAGTCGATCAGATTGGACTTGTTCGTTACATTCGGATTTAAGGTATAGGCTTCTGTCGTAAACACATCCTGCAAAGCGGAAGCCGCCGAATAATCTTCTTTTCCGTCGGGACGGATAAAGTTAAGCAACGTGGCTTCTTTTAACAGATCTCCGTTTACGGCGATATTGGATACGGTAAAGAGCGTATATTCTTCACCGTCCGTCTCATCTTCATCGATATGATTTCCTGCGGCGTCATATCCGTCACAGGCAATACGCGTAAACAACTCGATCGGATTTCCGTTTCCGTCCACCATATAATTGTTATCCGGATCCGCATAATCGATAAAAACCTGGTTCATCTGGGTAGTAACGGAATGTATCAGTTTATCAAACTCCGCCTGTACGTTCATAACAACAGATTGGGAAATCGTTTCGTTATATGTGTCCGAATTCAGATCTACATAAGTAGCTCTGCGATCACCTCTGGCAAGCATCATTGCCTTGATGCTTCCGATATCCGTATCACGATCCGTTGAGATCGTCTGTGTAAGATCGAACACCTTGGAGTTGGTAAGATCCGGCACCTTGGTGCCGCTGTCAAGCGTGATCAGCTTTGCATCATCTACCCAGTACGGAGTGTAAAACCCGTTATCCGGATCGATGTAGGACTCTATCTTTTGCACATTTGCGCGACCGATCAACTGATGTCCTTCCGCTTTTACGATCACAGCTCCGTCAACATCTTCTTTATATTCAATATTCATCAACCCACTCAACTCATCAAGCAGGTTGTTTCTCTCATCTCTTAAGTCGTTGGGATGCTCAATGCCACCCACTTCAATTCGCAGGATCTGATTGTTCAGATCATAGATCCGCTCTGCAATATCATTGACACGATCCGTATAGCCCTTGATCGTTGTATTGAGATTGTCCTGATAGGAGGACAGATCGTTATACACCGATGCGGCTCTTGTGATAAACTGGTTGGCACGCTGCACCAAAAGTCCCTGTTTTACGGAATCGGATGGCTCTTTTGCCAGCTCCTGCACCGAAACCCAGAGATTATTCAAAGAGTCGTTAAAACTCTCTCCGTCCAGCTCGCCTAACAGATCTTCAATTTCATTGAATGCGGAATATGTCACCGAATAGAATTCCATACGACCGTTTTCTTCGCGATACGTCTGATCCAGGAAATAATCACGCACCTGCTTGGTCTCCGCAAAATACACACCGAGACCGAGCTGCTGATTCGCAACGCCTTCCGAATTGATCTGTATCGTATTGTATGTACGGTCAGCCTGAATGACCTGCTGACGCGTATATCCGGTAGTATCGAGGTTCGATAGATTGTGTGCTACCGTATTCAATGCTGTATTGCTGGTCTGTAAACCGCTCGTGCCGATATATAGATTTCCGAACAGAGACATACGGTATCACCTCTTTACTGCTTTGTATCAAAAGACTTTTGAACAGCACCCATTTGGGATCCTGTTCCGTAAGCATTTCTTCCGTAATTTGCCGTTTCCGGTGCAGCCTTCATGCTTTTTACGACATTCATATTATACTGCACCATTTCCAAAGACGCCTGGATCAACTCCCTGTTGTGGTCGTTGACTCTGCGCATCTGTTCCGTTGTGACCTTCAGTTTGCCGTGGATCTCAGATAACCTTCTTTGCTCCTCGGGTCTTCCGTTCAACACCGGAATCAGTTGGTTCAAAGTTAAAGTTTGAACATCCTTGTTCAACACGGTAGCGACTTCCTGCATCAAACTCTCCCGTTCTTTGTCGAGTTTATTGACGGAAAGCACCACTTCCTGTTCATCATCCGTGATTTTCGTAAGAGCGGCTACATCACCTCCGATGATGATCGCCGTCTTTTGCATGGACAACTCCAATAACCGGTCATAAAGAGACTGTTCTTTTTCCAAGACGTCCATTAAATTTACCATGATACTAGCCATTGGAATCCTCCCACTTACAGTACGCCTGCAAATTTGCTCACAATCTTGTCAGCAAAATCTTCAGCGCTTACATCGTAAGTTCCGGCATCGATCTTTGCTTTAATGGAAGCAACCAGATCGGTTCTGACATCGGCAGCATCCGCAACCGCAGCTTTTGCGCTTGTGATATCTTTGCCGGATTCGGAAATAGCAAAAGCATCGGAAAAGCCTTTCTTCTCCGTTTTGCCGGTTCTTCCTGCCTGACTTACGTTATACAACTGCTGTACTTGTGTAAAATTACCGATACGCATATAGACCATCCTCCTTCCTTGGACACTCTGTCTTACATTATTTATCGACACGCCCAAGGAATACTTAACCCCTTTTTCAAAAAACTTTTTCTTTATTGTAACAGATATTTGTCAATTCCGTTAGCGATCCCGTTTACGATCTTATATTGATAATCGGAAGAAGCCATCAGGGCATCTTCGTTGGGATTGGTCATATATCCCATCTCCACGATCGTAACCGGCACCTGACACCAATTGATCCCGCTCATGGTGTCCGTCTCCCAGACATATTCCCTCCTGCATCCGGTCGCCGCCACCAGTTCATCAAGAACATAAGTGGATAACGCCTTACTTTGAGATGCCAAATTTCCGTTATATGGATTGGACGGTGTCTGGCAGATCGTCATGGCACCGTTGGCCCCGCTGTTCTCCGATCCGTTCGCATGAATACGAATAAACGCATCGGCCCCCGCGTTGTTTGCAACCGCGGCTCGCTCCGAATTGCTGATGTTCACATCGTGTGTCGTCCGGCACATGATCACCTCGTAACCGCGTGCCTCAAGCTCTGCCTGTAATTTCAAAGACACTTGCAAGGTCAGTTCATACTCGGCAAGTCCGCTCACCACGCCACTCGTACCGCTCGAAACCTTCGCCTTTGTCTCACTTGCTCCCGGTCCGATCGGTTCCTTTTCACTGTTCCCGTGTGCCTGATGTCCGGCATCGATCACAACTACAAAGCCGTTCTGCCCTTCCGCTTTTTCCCTGAGGAATTCGGTGGCAATATAATAAAGTGCGCCGTCTAAGTAGATCTGGCTCCACTCATTCTCTTCTTTTACCCGCTTCACTTCCGTATGGCCCGAAAGTTTCTTATATATATTGGAATCCGTAGAAGGCATGGTACGCACATTCACGGTCGTCGTCGTAAACAAACTCTGAAGTTCTCCTTCATTTAAGGAAACCTGCTGCGGTTCCGGAACGGTTTCTTCGGCAGTGGCCGTATTCTCACTGACAGCATCCGGTTCCTCCGCATCGCTTTCCTCGATCGTGATCGTATCTTCGATCAACTCCGCGTCCGCGGTCTGTACCTCAGCTGTTTCCGCCTCCGTCGTCTCTTCCGCTGTCTCCCCTGCCTCTTCCTTTCCGCAACCGGCAAGCGACAGCATCAGTACTGCCATAAAAAGAACAGCCAAACGTATGATTTCTTTTTTCATATTCTCTCCCCGAAAAAAAGCGTCCTACGAAGTAGAACGCTTTTCTTAGTCTCATTATAAATCTCCGCTTACATATTTGCAAACATACCCAGCATGCGCTTCTGCTCATCTTCCTGTCTGCGCCTCTGCATATACATGGAATAGGTATTTAATGTTTGCTGCTTTTTCAATTTGGAGATTGTCTCGCCAATGTCCGTATCTTCCATCTTACTCTTTGCGGAAGTAAGGTTATAAGATGCATTGGCATTGTAATTAACGGCACGCTCATAGGCATTATACGCCGCACCGCTTTGGGATCTCTGTGCGCTGACAGTATCCAACGCCTTATCGATCTGACTCAGATCGAAATTGCCGGACGTAACATCAAAATCCGCGATGCCGAGTGCTTCCAATGTAGCATTCGCTCCGTGCAACGCCATAGTAGAGCCGTCTGCGTCTCCTACCAAGGTGGTCTCTCCGAGGGTTCCGTCCGTCAGATTCAGACCGTTATAATTGGTCTTCGTCACAACATCCGTAAGGCCCTGCTTTAACTGATCGATCTCGCCCTGAATGGAGGACCGATCCGAATCGCTTAACAATCCATTGGACGCCTGTACTGCGAGTTCTCTCATTCTCTGTAACGAATCCGTCACCTGACCCAAAGCGCCGTCCTGAATATTAACCGCTGCCATACCTGCCTTCAGGTTATTACTGCCAACCTGCATGCCGGTATCTTCCACCTGCATCTTATTCGCAATCGCTAACTCTGCAGCGCCGTCAGCCGCACGATTTAACTTGCTGCCACTCGCAATCTGCCCGTAGTATTTGCTGTAAGAGCCGCCATATGAACTTCCGACCGCACTGATCGCGCTCATCCGATCACCTCGTTTCCTTTTCGAGCATCCAAACTCACATATATTCCGATGCCCAAAGAAACAAAAAACACTTTTACTACTAATTAAAGAACTACTTATGGTAAGTGTAACAAAAGCGCCGATAAAAATCTACCGTTTTTCGCAATTTTTTTCGCATATTCCGTGAATTTTTTGTGAACATCCGGCTGTTTTTATATTTTAGTCGGCCAAAGACCCGAAAGGATCCCAGGGTTCCAATTCGATATAATCTTCGCTGATCAGATCACGGCTCTTTTTATCCAAATACTTTTTGTCGACCACAACCTGATACACATAATCGTCAAACCACGCGTCACTTGCAACATAATAACCGTCATCCCCGACGTCCTTGCCCCAGCTGTTCTCAATCCGCCAACGGTTCGGAACATCTTTGCGCCCTTCTTTTACCAGGTTGACACCCATGATGACCATTGCGTGATTCATGGCACTGTCACCGTAAAGGATGGCGTCTTCTTTGTCCATTTCAAAATTCACAGCCATGAGTTGCTCGATCTTACAACATTCTCTGTCAAAGATACCTTCTTTACGCAGGGAGAACTTCGAGCAATCCGAGCCGAACCACACGGGATGGCCGTCCTTTAACTGCTTGATCACGGCTGCCTTGATCGTATCCATTTCCAGGTTCAGATATGCCACGGGCTTTCCTTCCGCAACGTTCCCCAAAAACTTTACCGTATACATCTTACCGAAGGGCTTATCCCGGGTCGGCGCATGGATGATGCTCACAAGATCGTCGAGTTTCACACCGACGTAGCGGTCGAAGAATTCAAGCGGCGTTATCCCGCTCTCCATAATGACCTTGTCGTCTTTATCGCGTAACGTCAGATCGAAGCTCTGCGGTGGCTCACCCAAACAAATGCAGAGCATCCGATAGATCTCTTCCATCATCTCTTTTTTCATCGTCTGCAATTCTTCAGGGGTTGCGGGCTCCGCCATCTGCTCGCCCGTGATATCCACACCGGCCATGCCGCGCAGGATCGCAGCGTCTTCCCGAAGCTTTGTCGTCAGATATTGGTCAAACCATCTGGAATTTGTTGCAGAAGCCGCATCGTCATAGGCTTCCTTCGGTACCACGCCGTACTTTCTCACGAGGTTCGCCAGCATATCCCACTGCCCGCCGTCCTGTAAGGGCGAAGCATTCAAAAACTGATAGAGCCGTCCGTTGATCGGTTCGTTCACGGTCTTGAGGACGCTTTCCAGAAAATAGTTAGCCTTCTCTAACTTGTCGTAAAAGAACATATAATTCTGACTCAGTTCGAAGTTCTCCAGATTGTATTTTTGCATCACTTCGAAACGAAACGTATTTAATGCCGAAAAGATCCAGCATCTTCCGGATGCTTTCTGATTTGTGATCTTTCCCTGTTTTAAGTTCACACTGAAGGTATGCGGAAGTCTTCCCACGGCTTTATAATCCGCCGCCGCCTCGAGTACACCGTTCTTTACCGCCGCATTGGCCGCGATCAGGTTCGCACGCTCCGCATTGAAGCTTTCGCGAAATCCCGCAAGGTCTTGTGCGGATAATCCACTTGCATTCTTCTTTTTCTTCATGACACTTGCCTCCTGTAAGTTCCTTATGTTTGATTATACCCTCACAAAGTCTTTGCGTCCACGGCAAAAATGGAGTATAATTCTTCAATAATTATCATTAACATTATTTCGAAAGAAGGCTTGCTTATGAAAGAATTTTACAATGCAACAAGGAGACAAACACTCTTGCTGGCACTAGTGTATCTCATCATGGGAATCGCTTTTGTCGCAAAGCCGGATGTCACCTTCCATGTGATCGTATACATCCTGGCCGTAACGCTTCTTGTCTTAGGCGTCTTTAAGATCGCCGCCTACGTGATCGCAAAACCGAACGGATTTGCCGGCAACAACGGTCTTTCGACCGGACTGATCGCATCCATCCTAGGCGTATTTATGCTGATCAAACCCGATGTCCTGGAAAGCATCATCGGTACACTTTTGGGCTTTGCCGTTATCATAGGCGGCATCATCGCTTTACAAACAGCGATCGATCTTCGCACCTTCCGCCATCCGCAGTGGGGCGCTATCCTGGTGATCTCTTTGATCGTCACCATCCTCGGCATCGTATCGGTAGCGGTACCGTTTTCCGCCACCAAGACACTGATCATGCTGATCGGCGTATCCATGCTCTTTGTGGCAGCAGGTTACATGGTAGCCTACATCTTCATTGTTATTTCCAAAAAGAACATCGATGATTTCGCAAAAACCGCGGAGAATGCAGAGACCGTGGAAGTCGTTGCAACAGAGGAAGCGACCGAAGAGTAACTTTCGGAAAAAGAACAACAGCAAAGAGCCCGCATTACGGCAGTGTTCATAAGACAGTAACGCAAAATGAGCACTGTCGCGGTGGATTGGCAATCCTGCGCTGGGGGGCAACCATATCAACCACAACTTTAATGGTAGGAACCTTTGTTGAACGACCCTCCAAATTTGGAGGGTCGTATTTGCATCTCTCTTCATTATACAACTTGAAATTTTTGCGATATTGTTTTAGATTTCAGAAATGTCTTTCGCATTTCTAATAGCTTCATTTAATAAATCTATATCATATGGCATTTTTTTATTAAAAAAGAGCTGCCCAACTAAAATCTCATTCCTATTTATTAATTCGATTTTTCCGGTATCTTTATGTACCGAATACCAAAAAACAGGATCTCCCTTACAAAATATAAATACATCTTCTAAATCATTATAAGCGTAAAAACTATCGATCCCGGTTTCTTTCTTTAAAACTTGAAGTGCCTCCCTAGCATTCAACATACATATCACCCTTTCTCAAAAAAGTTTTCAAGAAAACCAATATCATCAGTAAGAGTTGTTCCGTTGAACGACCCTTCAAATTTGGAGGGTCGTATTTG
>JAILOQ010000108.1 GCA_024690725.1 Lachnospiraceae bacterium | reverse complement strand
GCATTACAAATCCAACGATCAACAATACGATCTGAATCACATATTCCATGCCGTCCTCCTGTCAATAAATAGTCATAAGCCCCCGCTTACGGCAGGGGCTTATGATCATATGATCTTTGTTTATGCGTTTGCTTTTTTCTTTGCAGCACTTGTCTTGGTATCGGATCTCTTTCCGCCCTTCATGACATACCACAAAGCGCCGGTGATGCAGACGGAAGAATAACCGCCGCATACGATACCTACGATCAGAGGAAGCGCAAACTCCTTGATGGAGGTCACACCCATGAGGTATAAGACAAATACCATGATAAACGTCGTAAGAGACGTATAAATGCTTCTGGTCAAAGTCTGTGTGATCGAAAGATTTACCACATCCTTCAGATCCGTATTCTTCGGCATCTCCTTTAAGTTCTCACGGATACGGTCGAAGATGACGATGGTCGCATTGATGGAGTAACCTACGATCGTCAACATACATGCGATAAACGTATTACCGACGCTGGTCTTGCTGACCGCATAGAACGCAAGTACAACCAATACGTCATGCAACAGCGCTGTGATCGCACTCGTTGCGAAACGGAAATCGCTGAATCGGATCCAGATATAAAGTAACATCAATATAGTCGCAATGATCACGGCCACAACGGCATCCGACTTCATCTCGTTACTGATGGTCGCAGAGATCGTCTCGGACTGGATGCTGTCGGAGTCCACACCGTAGTTTGTCTCCAGTACGCTCTCCATCTCCTCACGCTCTTCTACCGTCAAAGTACGTGTCTTGATCACAACTTCATTCGTACCTGCCACCTTCTGGCACTGTACGTTACCGTCTCCGGTAATCTTTTCGATATACGGAACCACCTCGCTGTCGAGGCGCTCGATCGAATAATCCTCCGTGAACGTAACGGTCGTGGAAGTACCGCCCTTAAACTCCATGGAGTAATTTAAGATATCGCCGCTCGTAGACTTATTGACAAAGAGCATCACGATACCGCCTAAGATCAAAACCAGAGAGATCGCAAAGAATACTGCCTTCTTTCCGAGGAAATCCACGCTCTTTCTCTCTTTTGCGATACCGTAGAACTTCTCGTTCGTAAAGCCCAAGGCATACAGGATCGCCAAAAGCGCACGTGTTACAAACATTGCGGTAAACATGGACAACACGATACCGATCATCAAGGTCTGTGCGAATCCCTTTACGGTACCGGAACCCTTGAGCGCCAGCACGATCGCTGCGATCAATGTTGTGATGTTACCGTCCAGGATCGCGCTCGTCGCCTTGCCGAAACCGATCTTAACGGAGCTTTGCACCGTCTTACCCGTTGCAAGCTCTTCGCGGATACGGGCAAAGATGATGACATTCGCATCCACCGCCATACCGATGGCCAGGATAACACCGGCAACACCGGGAAGTGTCAATGTAATATTAAATCCGTTCAATACGAGAAGTGTCAAAAGAACGTAAATGTAAAGCGCAATGGCACTGGCAAAACCGGGTACGTAATAAACCACGATCATGAAGATGCAAACGATCGCGAAACCGATCACACCCGCCTTCAAACTGGTGCTGATGGCTTCGGAACCAAGCTGTGCACCTACCACATTGCTTCGGATCTCTTCCAGATCCAAGGTCAATCCACCGATACGGATCGTGGAAGCCAGGTTTCTCGCTTCATCGATCGTAAAGTCACCGGTGATCTGCGCCTGTCCGTTGGTGATGGCTGCCTGTACGGTCGGTACGCTGACAAACTCACCGTCGTAATAGATCGCGATCGTCTCGCCGTTCGCATAAGCCTTTGTCGTCGCATCACCGAAGGCCTTCTTGCCTTCCTCGGTAAAGGTAAGCTCTACGATGTACTGATTCTCCTTCAAAGCGGAATCACTTGTCGTAGATGCAGCCGTAGCGCTGGCTACCTGTGTACCGTCAAGGACGATGGAACCGTCTGCGAGCATCTCGTCGATCGTCTTATTCAAAGAGTAGGTAATACCACTCTCATCTACGCCGGCAATGGAATAGTTCTGATTACCGGAAGCATCTGTCTGTGCGATAAAGTACAGAGTACCGGGCTGTCCGAGCTCTTCCAGAATGCGGTTCGCATCCGATACACCGGGGATTTCGATGTTGATACGATTGCTTCCCTCTTTATATACCTGTGCTTCGGTGGAGTAGTTCTCCACACGTTTCTGTAACTTGTTGATGGTATCATCCATATCCTCGTCGGAAGGATTTTCATCTCCCACAACCTGATAGGTGATACTCACACCACCCGCAAGGTCCAGACCCTGCTTGATGTTTTGTGCCGATCCGGCCTTTGTCTGCCCGATTCCCCAGAAGGCAACGTAGGTAAGACCTGCGATAGCCAAAATAAACAAAATCAGGTAAATGACCGCACTTCTCTTTTTCACGATAATTCTCCTCTCGTTCTTCAATTCCACACCTGTTTTTCGCCCTTTTTTCCTTCCCGGAAAAAGAAGGAATAACGAAACCCAGATACGGCATATTATATCACACCTTATTATCAATGAAAAGCACTTTTTCCCTTGACTTTACGGCTCCATCCATGATACTATAAGGGAGTAAAAGTGGCTTTTAAAGGGGAAGCGCAATCCATTGTGATTTGCGTTTTTTATTATCCTTTCGGATAAGCAGTTTTTGGTGTGATTTTAGCGGCGTGTATGACTTATTGGTATTACCGGCCCCGGAAAGCGAGTTTTAAATGTATAAGATTGGAGATTTGATTGTTTACGAAAACAAGGGCATTTGCAGAGTGGATGACATTACGGAGTTGAATCTTCCCTCCGCCAAAAAAGGTCAGAAATATTACGTATTGAAACCGGTATACGAAGAGACCGGGACCATTTTTTCTGCCGTTAACAACGACAAGGTACACGTTCGTCCCATGATGAGCAAGGAAGAAGCCGAGGAACTGATCAAAGAGATCCCGGATATCCCTTCCATGACCATTAAGGACGAAAAGGAGCGCGAAGCGCGGTATCGTGAGGCCATGCTCTCCTGCGACAGCAAGCAGTGGGTCAGCGCGATCAAAACCTTATATACCCGTCGTCAGAATCGTCTGGTACAGGGCAAAAAGACGACGAATACCGACGACCGCTATTACAAAATGGCAGGGGACAATCTGCACGGTGAGCTGGCCATGGCACTCGGCATGGAAAAATCCGAAATGGAACAGTTCATCACGGACAAGCTCGAATCCTTGGGCCTTGTGACCGTATCGGAAACCTGATCCGTTTTGCTGACAGATGGGTTTCGCAGGATCCGATAAGGTAGGCAAACATAAAAACAAACACAAAAGGCAAGTCCTTGGGGACTTGCCTTTTTCTACTCTTCCGTTTCTACTCTTCCTTTTTTCTACTCTTCCGTTTCTACTCTTCCGTTTCTTCTTTGTCTGTTTTCTCCGGAAGCGTCAGAGCCACGCGCATGATGCGGTTTTTGTTCACGACTCTGGCGGTGATCACGGTACCGTCTTGCAAGGTAACGACCTCATCCTTTTTCGGGATGTGATCGAGATGCTCCATCAAAAGACCGCCGATCGAATCGTAATCCTCCGATTCCAACTGAATATGTAACGCATCGTTGATATCGTCAAGCTTCATGGACCCCGCAATATCATAGGTGCCGTCTTTTACTTCTCTGAGCAGCTCGTTTTCTTCGCTGTCATATTCATCGCGGATCTCTCCGACGATTTCTTCCAAAAGATCCTCCAACGTGATCATGCCGACCGCCGAACCGTACTCATCCAATACGACCGCCACATTGTTGGCGGATTCGCGCATTTCGTTCAGAAGATCACTCGTCTTCTTTGTTTCATAGGTATAATAAATGTCACGCAAATGATCGCGGAGCACGAATCCCTCCGGATCACCGATCAGGAAAAAGTCTTTTAACGTAATGCTTCCGATGATATGATCCTTGTCCGTTTCATACACGGGAAGACGGGAATACATCGTGGACCGGAAGGTCGACTGGAGTTTCGCATAATCCGCTTCCACATCCACCATCGTCACTTCGATCCGCGGGATCATGATCTCTTTGGCAAGGGAATCACCGAATTCGAACACGTTCATGATCATCTCACGCTCTTCCGTTTCAATGGCACCTCCCTCGTGGCCGTATTCCACATAGGTCTTCAGCTCCGTTTCGGAAATGCCGTTGCCGTTCTTTCCCCCGCTGATATGCAAGAGTTTAAAGATCAGTCCGGATAGTTTGTCGATGATAAAGATGATGGGGGTCAAAAGCCACATCAAAGCCTTGACAAACGGAGAGAATGCCATGGAAACCGATTCCGCATGTGCTGCGGCAGCGGTCTTGGGAACGATCTCACCGAAGATAATGACGAGTACCGTAAGTACCGCGGTACAAGCCCCCACGAACGCATTGCCGAAGATCTTGATCGCCAGCACCGTCGCAAGGGATGTCGTAGAAATGTTTACGATATTGTTTCCGATCAGGATGGTGGAAAGCATCTTGCCCGGATTTTCAAGAATGGAAAGTACGCGCGCAGCGTTCTTGTTTCCTTTTTCACTTAATGCCTTCAGCTTTACTTCATTGGCGGAAGTAAGCGCCGTCTCGGAGGAAGAAAAGAACGCCGATAACGCGAGTAAGATGATTAAAACCACAAGTTGTATGACAACAGCTGTGTCCATGAAAAAAACCTTTCTGCGGCGCGGCCGCTCTTTTTAGTCGAAATATGCCACGCGTCGGAATTCTTCCATGGTGGTAATGCCCTGTTCCACCAACTCGATGCAAGAATCCTTCAATGTCTTCATACCCTGATGTAAAATAGCGTAATCCTTTAATTCTTCCGTGGTCGCTCCCTTGGAGATCATCTCACGGATGGGCTTATCCACGATCAGGATCTCGTGGATGGAAACACGGCCGGAATAGCCGGTATTGTTACAGTGATTGCAGCCGTGTGCGATCTTAACCGAAGGGATCATCTTGCCGATGTACTGCTCTTCCGCATCGGTCAGCTGACCGTCCGTTGAACAATACGGGCAGACCTTACGCACCAGACGCTGGGCGATGATACCGTCCAAAGCGGAGGATAACAGGTAGGGTTCGATTCCCATATCCACCAAACGGATGACGGAACTTGCCGCATCGTTGGTATGGAGGGTGGAAAGCACAAGGTGACCGGTAATGGCGGCACGCACAGAGATCGTTGCAGTCTCCGCATCACGCGTCTCACCGACCATGATGATATCCGGATCCTGACGAAGCAGGGCACGAAGGCCGACTTCAAAGGTAAGACCCGCAACCGGATGTACCTGCATCTGATTCAGACGCGGAAGGTTCTTCTCTACCGGGTCCTCAATGGTCGAAATATTTACGGGGCGATTGGAAAGCTCCGCCAGCATCATATAAAGCGTGGTGGACTTACCGGAACCGGTCGGTCCCGTCAGATAGATGATACCGTTTAAGGACTGTAACATCTTCTGCACCTTCGCATAGTTTTCTTCGTTCATACCGAAGGAATCAGAATGGTCGATCTGCGCATTGCTGGCCAAAAGTCTCAGTACCGCTTTCTCACCAAAGGTGGTGGGAATCAAAGATACACGGACATTGGCGATCTGATCCTGGATCCTTGCACGGAAGTGACCGTCCTGCGGCACTCTTCGCTCTGCGATATCCAGCTCTGCCATGATCTTGATACGTGCGATCAGGCTGGCGTGGATGTTCTTTTGCAAGGTAACGTAATCCACCATGGCACCGTCCATACGCATGCGGACCATCGTGTTTTTCTCAAAGGGCTCGATATGAATATCGGATACATTCTCGAGATAGGCTTTCTCAAGAAGGGAATTCACAAGGTTGATGATCGGCGTATCGTCATCGCCGTCGCTGGTATCGATGACCATCTCATCGACTTCTACCACGTTCTTACTTAAGTTCGCCTTGTTTACCGCAGCCTTTGCGGAAATCTCGGCATAGTAATAATTGATGGCATTCTTTAACGGAGCGGCCTCGGCCAGATAGAGCTGGATCTGCTTACCGGAGGTCTGACGGATATCCTCAATTCCATAAAGATCCAAAGGGTCATTTACGACCAGCTGCAACTGCTCGTTTTCCAAGCCGAAGGGAAACATATTGTATTTCACGGACAACTGCTCCGGGATCAGCGCTACCGCATCCATATTGACGTGAATGCTGGAAATATCGATCACCGGTGCATTCAGCTTCTCCGCAAGGGCGGAAAGCATCTGCCGCTCGGAAATAAAGCCCTGCGATACCAGGATCGCACCGATACGCTCTCCTCTGTGCTCTTTCTGATAAGCCAGCGCCTGATGCAGCTGCTCATCCGTAAGATACCCCATCTCGATCAGAGTATCACCAAGTCGTAGTTTTCGAATCGCACTTGTATCCATTCTTTGCTCCTCTACTCTTCTTCTGTTTCTTCGTCCGTCTGCGCCTGCTCAATATAGGCATCCGCATCAAACATGTATACTTCCATATTGATCGTAAGACTGCATTTTCCCACGTCGTTTTGCACCAGTTCGGTTCCGACATAGGAGAAGGAGTTGATCGTGCTGTAATCCCAACTGTAATTCGTTACCCGCATGGAACGATCCTGTGTGATCTCATCCAACAGGGCCTGAAGATCGTTCTTTTCCCCGTAAGACTTAAAGCTTACGTTAGCCGCATAAACACCGGCATAGGTGGAATCGATCTCCTCGGGCTCTGCCTCTTCCTCTTTGTCCTCAGCGTCTTCGTATCCGCCCACGATCGTCCAGTTTGCGGCATCCGTAACCGCACGTTCCTCTTCTTTGGGCTCCACGCTTTCTTCTTCCGGCTGCGTAACGGCATCCGAATACGGATAAGGTACGACCAAAGCCGTGATGGACGGAATATCGATGAGGAGATCCGCTGCACGCAGTCCTCTCTTTCTGGCCATTCCGGTGAGCATCTGATCGATCTCGGTGGAATCCATCATCGGATAATAGCGTTCGGAATACGCATCTACTTTCGTCTGCATATCCGCAACATATTGCTGTACCGCGTCAAGGTTATCAATCTTCATTTCGATGATGTCATGTGTTTCCTGCGCCTTTGCGATCTCCTCGTTCTTCTTTTGCATCGGACGAACGATGGCATACAGATCGATGATGGCGAAAATGCCGATGATCACCACAAATCCGAGCATGCGCAACAATTTTAAATCTCTGTCCGTAAAGTTCGTTGTGTTCATGTTCTTTCCCCTCTACTCTCTTCCCGCATCTTCGGATAAGATGCATTGTAAAAGAACGGCCCACTGATCTTCGGTGGACATTTCCTGATATCCTTTGTGATTCACCTGTGTAAAGATCGGTTCACTCTTTAACACATCCACATATTCATACTCGCGATCCACGCTGCTCATGGTCGTGCTGAAACTGAGCACACCGGTCGCAGCATCGTATCCGCTCACGTCGACATCCCCATAGCTTAAGGAATCCCGCTCCACGATATGGACAACGGAGGAATTCGGGATCGGATAGGAATCGATGTTCTTATCCAGGATCTGAAGTCCCGCATAATGCTGTCCGAGACGCGCCGCCTGATAAGCCGCACGGTCATAGTCGAGCGCCTTGTATTGATTCTCGGGATCATCGTTATATGCTTCGAGTTCTTTTAAATACATATTCTTACTGATCAAAAGGCCCAGAAGGACAAAGGTTACGATCAGCATGATGACAGCCGTGATCCCGTACGGAACATAGAGCTTGAGCTGGCGTTCTTTCTTAAGCTCTTCCTCGCTCTTTACATGCACCACGGAACGAAGGATGTTCACTTCTTCCGTTTTCGGGGACAATGCGGCCACGGGATAAATGATGCGATCCAAAGGATGCATGAGGTCAAACACCTTCACGCCGTTTAAGCTCTGCAAGGTCTGCACCTTCGCATTCAGATTGGTCTTTAAGGAAACGGAATTTTCGATCTGAAGCACATCGGAATCTTCCATTCCGGATAAATAGATACTGTCGATCGGATCCTCGACGCGCTGGGCTCTGGAGAACTGATCGATCTGGTTGATGACGTTTGTGATCTCACCCGCGAACTCCACCGTTCCCGGCTCCGAGAATACACGTGTCGTCGTGGAATAGAAGTACTCTCCCTTGACAAAGAAGATCGCCGTCACGGTCATTCCGTCTCTGAGCAATACCACACAGTTTTCGTTTACGGCAAACTTCGCTTTTTTGAACAAGTTGATGGCAGAGGCAATACCGCTCGTAACCTCGGTCAACTGAATACCGGCTTCCTGGAAGACCTGTTCGAAACTGGCAATGAAATCACCGTCTGCGATCTCTGTGCAAACTCTGGATTTCTTTGCAGCCTTGTCCGTGGAAATCCGGTAAAAACCGATGATCTGCTTTTCATCCCGGTCCAAAAACTCACGCTTTAAATACTGCATGGTCTGGTTCTGCTTTTGCAGCGGAACTTCCAAAACACGCACCATGATCTGTGGCGTGTTTACCACGAGTTGAATGCCTTTTGTCGGAAGCTTATTCGACTTCCAAAAACCGGAAAGTTCTTCGACTAACGCCGGTCCGTCCGTGATGACACCGTTTAACACACTGCCTTCCGGCACCTGCATACTGTAGATCTTCTTGGCGGTAACACTCTTATCGGACCCCTGTCCGGTTACCACCTCGATATCTGTATTTGATAGATATACTGTTACAGCCATGTTTTTTCCTCTCTGTCCCTTTTTACACCTTAACCGTTTGCGCCGATGTACTGATATGACTGGTAGATCGGCACGATAACCGAGATCATGATAAATCCAACGATAAGCGCCATGATGATGATCATCACCGGCTCAAGCAGCGCAACCATCTGACCGATGGCACGCTCCGATTCGAATTCCATATCGTCCGCCACCGACTCGAGCATATCTTCAAGACTTCCGGCTTCTTCGCCGACCTTAATGGAACTGATCATCTTCCGGACGAATCCGTCCACCTCACCGAGCGCCGCGGAAAGCGGAACACCCGCCTGGGTATCAGCGATCACCTGATCAAACTGTGCTTCTATATAGGAATTATTGATCGTCTTTCTTGCGATCTGTAAACATCCGATGATCGGAATACCGGACGTATAAAGCGAACTTAAGGTTCTGGCAAAACGCGCCGTATACACGACCTTCATCAGTTTGCCGATCTTCGGTGCCCTGACCTTAAACCGGTCGAGTACGTATTGCACCTTCGGAAGCTTCTTTAAGAAATACCATACGATCGCGGCAATGATCACAACCAAAAGGATCACATACCAGCGATTCTTTACCAGATCACTGAGTCCCATCATGATCCGCGTAGGCAATGGGAGCGTCTCCATGGAAGAAAACAGTTCGTCAAACTGCGGCATGACATAACCGAAGATCACGGCCACCACCGCAATGATGATCACACCTAAGATCTTGGGATAGGTCATTGCGGAGCCAACCTTTGCATTCAACCGGTCTTCCTTGGTATACTGATCTGCGATCTTAAGCGCGGTTCCGTCCATATTACCGCTGCTTTCCGCCGCACGGAACATATTGATCATCAATGGCGGAAATACACCGCCGAGATTTTCCATTGCATCGGACAAAGGCACACCCTGCATGACCGCAGCAGTAACCGTGCCGTACACTTCTTTTTCATAATCCGTTGCCGCTTCATCTTCCGCCAGCATCTGCAGTGCACGCACAAGCGTAACACCGGAACGAAGCAATGTTCCGATCTGTCTGGCGTATTCCGCAAGCTGTTTGGCCTTGAAAGCCTTATAATATTGCTTTCCGGCTTCGCCCTTTGCGTCCAACAGCATTAAATTTTTCATTTTCAGGCGATTGTGAAGATCCTGTTCATCGATCGCGGTTTGTGTACCACTTACGATCTTACCGTCTTCCGCTTGTGCCCGATATTTAAAATTCGGCATAACGCCCTCCTATCATTCCTCTCAAGCCGGCTTTGCCAAAGAAAGATACCAATTTATGATATCCGTTCCCGCAACCGCGGCGATCCCAACCCCAAAGCAGAGGTAAGGGCCGAAAGGAAAGTGATCTCCCCTTTTTAATTTTTTGGTAACCAGCATAAACAATCCGTACAGACCGCCGGTCACGATCCCGATAAACAAAGCAAGTACCGCCAGCTTCCATCCGAGCATCAGTCCCGTTGCGGCAAGCAGGCGAATGTCTCCGCCACCGAATGCACCCGGGATCGCCAATGTGATCAAAAACAGCGGCAGGCTCGTGCAAACAAAACCGATCAGGTGGGACAACCATCCGATCCCCGGCATCGTAAGCATCGAGAATACAGATATTCCGAAAATAATATAATTGAAAATATTAGGAATCTCCATCGTGCGCGCATCCACCAAAAGCACCAGATCCAGCATGGCAAACATCGCAAATACGGTTAACAATCCCAAAAGCTTGTAAAAGCTGAAATCCAAACTGATGTCCAGAACAGTCGAAAACCTGCAAGGTGTGGCAAGGCTCATCGTCTCGCCGAAACGAAAGAACAAAAGCTCCGCGATCAGACCCCCGATCAGTTCATTGCAAAAGCCCCTGCGCGAAAGCTTCACACCGCAATGCTTACACTCACCCCAAAAGAAAAGGAAACTCAAGATCGGTATCATCTCGTAAAACTTCTTTTCTCTGCCGCAATTCGGGCAGGTGATCGCTCCTTTCATCAAAGGGAGCTTCTCGGCATAGCGGTCCGCAAATATATTGATAAAGGAAAAGGTCGTCGCACCGATGATAAACAGTGCGATTCCCGTAAATATCGTCAAAAACAGTTTCATATCATAAATCCGTCACCCGGAGGTTATAGTATACCTCCCAGCCATCCTCATCCGTTTCCGTATCATGTGTAAAATACACGATGTAATGCCCCGTGCGGTACGTAAATGCCAGCGGATCGTTTTCTTCTTTGTCCCATGCCGTGAGGACCACCGTTCCGTCTCTGGAACTGAGCTTCGCGATCTTTTCCGCCGCGCCTTCCTGCAATCCGTCCGAAGCCGTCGGTGCATAAAAAGATTCGGAAGCCGCATAGCTTTCGATCGCGGCAAGGCGCATCGCCATGCGCACATCCTTTGCTTCCCGTAACGCCCTCTTGGATGCAGCCGATAAAGAGGCATACGAATAAATCGCAATACCGATCAGAAGGACCATTGAAACAACAAAGATCACCCGATGTCTGAAAATGGCTCTTTGATATTGCGCTACCTGCGTTTCATCTGCAGTTTCCGTGATGTATTCTGCCATGTCCTCTCCTTACGACCGTTCCCCTCATTTCGATACAGGACACACTAACCCATACTTCTAATCATAATCATTAACAATTGTATCATAGAGTTTACATAATTGCAAATAAAAAGAGCCCCGGAGGGCCCCAATTTAATTTCGCTTTTTTTCATAAAAATCCCTCTTCCCTTTCGGGAAGAGGGATCGTTTTTTGATTACGGAGTTGCGGCTGTAATCGTAGGTGTACCCCATGTTCCGTCAGCACCCATCGTGATGTCGATAATATTTCCATCCTGAGATTTAAACTTCAAAGTCAACTGACTTACCGTGTACTCTTTATGATCTGTCGTCGTAGTAGTGGTAGCCGCGCATGTAATGGCGGCAGTCTGAACTGCGGTAGGATCTACCATGTTGTTTACCTCTGTAAGACTGGTACCTGTAAGTGATGTAATAGCAGCAGCACCCTTTGCATACTGCTCATCCTCTACTACCTGGATGGCAGTGTAGATGGAATGTGCTTCCTCCAAATACTTTCCGTTTCTTGCCTTATCGATGTAACCAAGTAATGCGGGAACCAGCATAGCTGCCAGGATTGCAAGAATTACAAGGATAACGATCAACTCAACAAGGGTAAAACCTTTTTGATCTTTTCTGAGCTTCTTCATAAGTTTTTTCCTCCTTAACATATAGTGATTAGATCAGTCACTTATCTTTCTATTTTTTCTATCGGTTTCATTATATCAAAACTTAACCTCTCGTTCAAGAAAAATCCCCATTTTCCTTGCCTTCTTTTTTGCTCTTATACATTCTCTGATCTGCCAAAAGATACGTTCTGTGCCACTCCTTTCCTTCCTGCCTGAACGCGTAGCCACAGGCACAGGAACACTTCCAGGGGCTGTTACTCATTTGATTTGACTCTTCCATTTTCTTCTTGAGTTCTTTGATGAGTTGATCCGCATCCTCAATGTGCTCTCCTTCCAGGATCGCAACGAATTCATCACCACCCAGACGACAACAGAAACCTCTCCCCGCAAAAACGGCTTTTAAAGCACTTCCGAACGTACGGATCAATTCATCTCCCTGAGCATGTCCGTACGTGTCATTGACCTTCTTCAGATCGTTCAGATCCATACTGATCACACAGTAATCCGCAAGATCTTCTTCCAATTCCCGCACCTTACGATCCATCTGCGCACGGTTCGGAAGCTTGGTCAGCACGTCTTCATACGCCACCCTTATCAGGTCTTCATTTTCCACGCGCCGGCTGTAGAGTTCCGACACACTCCAAAGAAAATCGATGCACTGCAGGAACAAAAATACCATCGGTCCCAGACAAAGAAGGATGAGCCTGATCTGCCGTAACAGCGCATTATCCGGCAGAATGCCGAGTGCCGTCAACCGGACCGAAAGCCAAAAGATCGACATCAGGCCGCTGCAGGAAACAAAGGCAACAAACTCCAGTTTTCTCGTAAACGTGATGTTTCCGTCTTCTCTACATTTTCGATAATTTCGATACACATGGTATACGCAGACCGCAACAAGAAGAAGGAAGAGGTCAAAATACTCATGGATCGACAGAACCTGCAGGAAATGCAACAGGATACGAATAACGCTATACACCCAGGTCACGATCTCCGATGCAAGATAAAGTTTTTTGTTTTCAGGCGGATAAAGCATACGCACATACAAGTAGGAAAGACCTACACAGACCATGATCAGCGCATAAAACAAAAAGGTACATGAGGAAGCATCCATATAAAGAAACGGAATGCCGTGGTAGGACATCGTTATCATCCCCAGCATGACACAGAGCACATTCGTAATGGCATTTATCATCTTTCGCTTCATCACAACAGAAAAAACGATCGATATCACGCATAAGATCGCACCCAGCATGCAAAGGCAGGCTCCCAACATCATTGGATTCAAATACGTATGCACAAACCAATGCTCCAGATCCCTTGCATTACCGAATTTGATGTTGCGGACCACATCCATCGCATGCTCTTCCGTAACATACAGTTTAATCCCCAGGGTCCGTCCTTTATAATCATCCGGCAAGGTGATCAGATGGTTATTCCATCCCACATATCTGCCTGCTGCGGCATTATGCAGATCATATTCCTTGTATGGCTCCCCATCCAGAAATACTTCCATTGCCGTAAATCCGTTGCAGATATACACCGACGGAAAACGGATATCTCCGAGATCTTCCAGTTCCCGTTCCATAAAAATGATATCCCCGCGGTGGTTATCTCCGTGGAAGTAGGTACGCACGTTTAACGCAACGGTTCCGGAAACCATTTCGTCGTTTTTATAGATCATCCACCCTTCATTCAGGTTTTTTACCGGATAATGGTACCTCATCAGACGATCGGAAAAAAATGAATTCGTCACACACAACAAGATGCTCAAAAGGACGAGGAGTCGAAACTGATTTTTATTCATGCTTTTCCCTCCTTTTTATCATCAGTTTCCCGATGAAATGCATCCTTCATTTGATACATTCTTTGATCGGCAAGCATATACGTGTTATGCATATCGTTTCCTTCCGCTTCCGAAGTATGCGCAAATCCATACGAATAGCTGAAGCGTCCGTCCCGCTTTACACGTTCTTTTAACAGGGACAGAAGCTCTTCCGCTTTCGTCGTATCCTCGCCCTGCATGTAGACCAAAAACTCATCGCCTCCCATGCGCGCAACCATATCAGCTTCGGAAAAAGTCTTTCCGAGAAGTGCGGCAAAACCGCTGATATATTTGTCACCCTCCTGATGACCGTCTCTGTCATTTATAACCTTTAAATTGTTTAAATCCACACTGATGATGGTGCCGTTTTCCTGCTGCCGCAACGCATTGAACATATACTTATCACAGGCCGCACGACTGGCAAGCCCGGTTAGTGCATCCGAATAGGCCAGCTTTGTCAGATGCTCCTTTAACTGCGATTCTTTGTCGTTTGCAACATTGTAAAAAAAATAACTCAAGATCAGACAGGCGGAAAGTAACACACCGCTGATACCCAAAAACGAACCGCGCATATCATAATCGCGGAAGACATTTCTGGACGCACCGATCTTCCAGAGAATGAAGTCCAAAAAGAAAAAGATCATCATCAAAAGCAAGCCGATACGCACGGAAAGGCTTGCCAGATAGTTATGTGCTCTCCCGGCATCTCCTTCGATCACATTTCCCCTCCGAAACATGACCGTTCCGGAATAGATACATCGAAGAATGAGATAGACCTGAATATGCACAACATAATCATTGATATGGATCAGTCCGGTAAACTGTAAGATCGCCGCCATCACAAGAATACCGGAATCGATGGCAAGGAGAACATATTGCAGTTTCCGATAAGCCTTATCCAGGGTGAAAATGAACACCGCCTGTGCCAGAGGCACCAAAGCCAGAAGCGTCAGATACTCCACGGATGTCGTAACCCAGATATCGCGCACCATATACTCAAACAGGTCGTTGTAACAGAGCACATAGAGACCCATATCCGTCAAAAGAGCTCCCTGCACCAGCATCTCCCAATGCGCACGTTGTTTCATGCTTCCGACGATCCACAAGAGTCCCAGACTGACACCGAATGCGATCAGAAACTGGGAAAACAAGGTCGCATTGCTGCGCCTTTGCGCAAACATACGACTCAGCACTTCCACATCACCATAACCACTGCCCGTCATATCGATGACAGAACCTTCGCGGCACGCCAAAAAAGAAATCCGCAGTTCTTTCCCTGCAAATTCCTCCGGAATTGCGATATATTGCACTTCACGTGGGATCATGCGTGCCTTTTCCATTTCATCATGTCCGTAGGAGTACAGAACGCGCCCGCCACAGACGACCTTAAACACGCAGCCGTTCGAAATAAAGACGATGCCATTGGCTACGGCCAGATCCTTCTTTGTCGGCAACATTGCTGTCGCCGTCGCCTTTTCACCCTTTGCGAGCGTACATTCCCTGTGAAAAAACTCAGGCTCATGTCCGTCCCGCTCGATCAGCCATTTGCCATCGAGAGAATATATTTCATCGGAGTAGTTTACGCGGAAGATCGGTCCGA
>JAILOQ010000056.1 GCA_024690725.1 Lachnospiraceae bacterium | reverse complement strand
GTTTCGCGCCAGACCTATGATAACTGGGAGCTGATCTTGGCGGATGCGAGTAAGACGGATGCCGTGCAGACGGCGTTGGATGCGTTTGAATTTCCGGGGAACACGATCGATAAGGTAAAATACTTCCGTTTGGAAGAAAACGGTGGGATCTCTGCTAACACGAATGCCGCGATCGAAAAAGCGGAGGGAGATTATATCGCGCTTCTTGACCATGACGATCTGCTCTCAAGCGATGCCTTGTTCCAGCAGGTCGTAACGATCAACGAGTATTTAGAGGCGCACGGGCGAGAGGCCCTATCGGAGATCTTAGCCGTGTATTCGGATGAGGATAAGTGCGACAAGGATGCAAAGCGCTTCTTTGAGACGCATGTAAAACCGGAGTTTGACCCGTATTTATTGGAGACCAACAATTACATCTGCCATTTCCTGATGGTGCGGGCGTCCCTATTAAAGGAGTTAAAGCTGCGCCCCGCATTTGACGGCGCACAGGATTTTGACCTGATCCTACGGATCGCGGACAAAGAAGGCGTGGTGTTACACACGCCGCTTGTGATCTACCACTGGAGAGTGCATGCCACCTCGACAGCCGGGAACAGGGATTCGAAGTTATATGCATACGAAGCGGGAAGGAAGGCGATCCTGGAGCATTTCGAGAGGATCGGACTTTCGGATCACGTAACGGTAAAAGACAGCAGGCACTTGGGTTTTTATGATATTGAGTATGACACGGATGTGCTTACGCTCAGAAGCGAGCTTCACGGTGTTTGCGGAAAGTTGGTTGCACAAGGAAAGATCGAGATGGCACCGATCTTTGATACGATGCCGGATGTGATCGGGGCCGATGCGCAGGATTCCGGGTATATGCACAGACTCCATCTTTCGATGCGGGCGTTCGTTCACCGTACACAGGTATCGGCGGGTGTGCCGCTTCGTTTACGCGACGGCCTGGTTGTGGCAGACGGGGAAAAAGAAGGCATGGATCCGGCAGAGCTTGTATTGTTGTACGATCCGAATTTTACGGAAGTGAAGTAATAGAAGATACGTACGTATGCGAACGAGTGGTGTTTGCGGATCATACGGCGGTGTGGATCATGAGACAGAGATAAAAAAGAGGAACAGAAGTGAAAACAACCATCGTGATCCCCAATTACAACGGGGAGAAGTTTTTAAAAAACTGCATAGAGTCCGTGAAGTTAGCGAAGGCTAACCGTGACTGTGAGATCTTAGTCGTGGATAACGGCTCGTCCGACGAAAGCTTAAAGCAGGCAAAGGACTATAAGGCGGCGGGAGAGATACGGCTTTTGGAGTTGCCGATCAACATGGGATTTCCTGCGGCGGTAAACGCGGGGATCAAGGCGGCCAAAACGGAGTATGTCTTCTTGTTGAATAACGACACGACGGTAGATGAGAAGGTCGTCTCTGCATTGGAAGACTTTATGGATGCGCATCCGAAGGCCTTCGGTGTGAGTGCGAAGATGTTGCAGATGTATGCGCCGGAGAAGATCGATGACTGCGGCGATATCTATAACTGCCTCGGTTGGGCGAGAGGCCTTGGAAAGGATAAGCCCAAGGAAATGTATGAAAAGAACGCGAAGATCTTCGCCCCCTGTGCGGGTGCTGCGATCTACCGAAAGGAAATCTTCGGTAAGATCGGGCTCTTTGACGAGCGCCACTTCGCTTATCTGGAAGATATTGATGTGGCGTATCGCGCACTGATCTTCGGATATAAGAATTATTTTTGCAAGGATGCGATCGTGTATCATGCGGGTAGCGGTTTCAGCGGGAGCAGATACAATACGTTCAAGATCGAACTCTCAAGCCGCAACAATGTCTACCTGATCCATAAGAATATGCCGCTTTTGCAGTGGCTCATAAACCTTCCGTTTTTGATCGTGGGTTTCTTTGTAAAGGAACTGTTCTTTATCCGGAAAGGATTCGGTGGGACGTATTTTAAGGGTGTCTTAAAGGGGATCAAGATGAGCTTTGATGCCGAAGGCCGGGATGCAAAGGTGCGGTTTAAGCCCCGTTTTTTCCTGAATTATGTGAAAATACAGCTGCTTTTATGGGTCAATCTCGTGCGTACATTCGTGGGGTGAAAAAAGCCTAAAAATAGCCAATATTGTGGGAAGATGATCTGAGAACCGCTAAATGTTACAAAAATATTAACTAAACGTAACAAAAAATTCAAAAACTGTTGTGCTTTTTTACGGAATAGGTTAAAATATCTTTTGAGTGTATGAAAATGGGTGATGAAAGTTGATAAAAGATAATCAAAAATACTTCAACGGACTTCACGTCGTATTGGACGGAGTGGTAATCGCCGTTACGTATGCTCTGGCATGGTGGATCCGTTTTTTCAGCGGGTTCTTCCATGACGAAGCCGGCGTAGGTACGCTGCCACCGCGCGTATATTTCTTTGCGCTTGTATTTATTGTTCCGGTTTATTTGGTGTTAAATGACCTGTTCAATCTATACACCTCAAAGCGTTATTCGGCGTCCAGACGTGATGTTTGGAATGTAATAAAAGCAAATACCGTCGGGTTATTGCTGTTCATGGTAACCCTGTACGTTATCAATCAGCCGCACTTCTCGCGTTCGATGATCTTCATCTTCTTTGTATTGAACATCGTCGGACAGAGTCTTACGCGTGTGCTGGTGCGAAGGGTGTTGCGGACCTTTCGTAAAAAAGGATATAATGTCAAATATGTGCTCCTGGTGGGATATTCGAGAGCGGCGGAGCAGTACATTGACCGCTTGATCGCGAACCCGCAGTGGGGCTATGTGGTCCGGGGAATTCTGGACAATCACGTACCGCGCGGGACCTTGTATAAAGGTGTAAAGGTTCTCGGAACCACCGGTAATCTGGAGTTTATCCTGCCTGAGAATAAACTCGATGAGATTGCCATCACACTGGCCCTGAAGGATTACGATATCCTCGAGGAAGTGGTGGATCAGTGTGAAAAGAGCGGTGTACATACAAAGTTTATTCCGGATTACAACAGCGTGATCCCTTCAAAGCCTTATACGGAAGATTTAAACGGACTTCCGGTCATCAATATCCGTTATGTGCCGTTATCGAACACCTTGAATCGTGTGGCAAAACGGGCTGTGGATATTTTTGGGGCGGTGTTTGCGCTGGTGCTGTTTTCACCGGTCATGCTGATCTCGGCGATCGTTGTGAAGTGTACGAGCCCGGGTCCTGTGATCTTTAAGCAGGAACGCGTGGGACTGCATAACGAACCTTTCAAGATGTATAAGTTCCGTACCATGGAAGTACAAAAGGCATCGGAAGAAAAGAAAGGCTGGACGACGAAGGATGACCCGAGAGTAACAAAGGTCGGGAAGTTCTTACGCCGCACGAGTTTTGATGAATTACCGCAATTTTTTAATGTATTAAAGGGCAACATGTCGCTTGTGGGACCACGTCCCGAGAGACCGTTCTTTGTCGAGAAGTTCAAAGAAGAAGTGCCCCGTTATATGATCAAGCATCAGGTTCGTCCCGGCATTACAGGCTGGGCGCAGGTAAACGGATACCGCGGAGACACGAGCATCCGCAAGCGTATTGACTGTGACCTGTATTACATCGAAAATTGGACGATGGGATTGGATTTTCGCATTCTCTTTCTGACGATTTTCAAAGGCTTTATCAACAAGAATGCTTACTAGGGAAAGGAAAAACTGAAAATGGCTTCTAATACAACCGGTCGCGGAACAGGAAAAGGTTCTCAGCTTGCAAGAAAGCGGGCAGCAGCCAGACGAAGGAAGAAACGTATTATTTTTGCGGTTGAGATCGTTGTGGTACTGATCCTTATCGTTGTGCTCTACTTTGTAACACAGCTCGATAAGATCCACAAAGACGAGATCGTGGACGAAGAGATCTTAACGGTGGACCAGTCCGAGATCGAAGACCTTTTGGTGGAAGAGGATGAGATCACTATCAACAGTGACATTACCGGTATGGACGGATATCGTAACATCGCGTTGTTCGGTGTCGATGCCCGTAACAATAACCTCGGTAAGGGTGCCCGTTCCGATACCATCCTGGTTGCATCCATCAATCAGAATACAAAGGAAGTAAAGCTTGCTTCCATTTATCGTGATACCTATTTGAATGTCGGGAACGACACATACAATAAGGCCAACTCCGCATATGCATACGGCGGACCGAAGCAGGCCATCAACATGTTGAACATGAACTTCGACTTAAACATCACCGATTACGTTACGGTAGGTTGGGCAGCCGTTGCCGATACCGTAGATGCGTTGGGCGGTGTGGAGATCGACGTAGACAGCGCAGAGATCACGCACTTAAACAACTACCAGGTTGAGACATCCCAGTCTCTGGGTCGTAAGTATTCCCGTCTTACGCAGACCGGGTATGTGACCCTTGACGGTATCCAGGCAGTTTCCTATTGCCGTATCCGTTATACCGCAGGTGATGATTATAAGAGAGCCATGCGTCAGCGTGAGGTCATCAAGGCCATCGCAGACAAGGCGAAGAAAGCGGATCCCGCAAAGTTGAATGACATCGCAAACAAGGTATTTCCGCAGACGGCTACCAGCTTGGAGCTTTCCGAGATCTTGACCTTGCTTGAGGATATTGCAAATTATGAGATCACCGAGACGACCGGTTTCCCGGTTCAGGAATATCGTGCTTCCGGAAAGGTCGGCGGCAAGGGTGATTGCGTTATCCCTGCAGACTTGTCCGTAAATGCGGCACTGCTTCATGAGTTCTTGTTCGGTTCCGATACCGGATATCGTACATCTCAGGCAGTTGAGAACTACGCAGCTAAGATCCGTTCCGATACAGGAACCTCGCAGGTTACCTACACGGATGATAACATCAAGGGCTACTTTGAGATCGTCGGTGAGGAACAGGCGGAATCAACGACAAGCGACGGAAACTAAGCAAAGAAAAGAATACCGGGGTCACGTTGTGGCTCCGGTTTTTTTATGCCGAAAAATTGTACAAACAGCGGAAATAAAGTATAATAGGAACGGTGGGGGTACGAAAGGAAATAACGGATGAGTACAGTGGATGTGATCCTTCCGATTTACCGGCCGGGTGAGGAGTTTCTCCATATCCTGGAGCTGTTAAAAAAGCAGACCCGGAAACCGCACAGGATCATTGTTATGAATACGGAAGAGAAGTACTTCGATAACCTTGTTTACGGGAAAAAGTTTGATGATGATGCGGATTCCCTCCGGGTTTATCATCTGGCGAAGAGCGAGTTTGACCACGCGGGAACGCGCAATAAAGGTGTGAAGCACAGCACGGCCGATTACTTCGTCTTAATGACGATGGATGCGGTGCCTGCGGACGATAAGCTCATAGAGCATCTCATAGCCCCTTTGGAAAGGGGCGAAGCCGTTGTCAGCTATGCGAGACAGCTTCCAAAGGATGATGCGGGTCCCATCGAACGGTACACAAGGTCCTTTAACTATCCGCCGGAGTCTTTGCTAAAGGGCGCGGAGGATTTAAAGAGGCTCGGGATCAAGACCTTCTTTTGCTCGGATGTCTGTGCGGCCTATGACCGAAAGACCTTCGATGCGCTGGGCGGCTTTGAAGAACCGGCGATCTTTAATGAGGATATGATATTTGCCCACAAGGCGGTGCAGGCAGGCCGAAAGATCGCATATACCGCGGATGCGAGCGTATATCACAGTCATAACTATACGGCCCGTGAGCAGTTTCGCAGAAACTTTGATCTTGGTGTCTCCCAGGCCGATCACCCCGAGATCTTCGAGGCTTATCCTTCGGAGGGCGAAGGGATCCGGATGGTGAAAAAGACGGCGGCATACCTTTGGAAACACAAGAAAGGGTATCTTGTCGGGAAACTGGTGGTACACAGCGGAGCGAAATACATCGGCTATCGCCTCGGCAAACGCTATAAGAAATTACGCTACGGGACAGTGCGAAGATGCACATCAAATCCCGCATATTGGAACAGGAGATTCCGCAAGTTTGCGGCTTCCCATATTGATGCAACAAAGGGCTACGGACGTAACCCGGACAAAGAAAGTTGATTGAGAGGTAAGAATTATGTGTGGTATCGTCGGATACATCGGAAAAGAACAGGCAGCACCGATCCTTTTGGACGGGCTTTCCAAATTGGAATATCGCGGGTATGATTCCGCGGGACTTGCCATTCGCGATGGCGAGAAGCTGGCAGAAGTCGTAAAGGCCAAGGGGAGGTTGAAGATCTTATCGGAAAAGACGGATGCAGGACGCGCCCTTGAGGGAACCTGCGGTATCGGTCATACCCGTTGGGCAACGCACGGCGAGCCGTCAAAGACCAATGCACATCCGCATGTGAGCGGAAACTGCACGGGTTCCGGTTCGGGTACCGTGGAGGCCGAAGTGGTCGGCGTGCATAACGGTATCATCGAAAACTACGTGGAATTAAAGGAAAAGCTGTTAAAGAACGGCTATCAGTTCTACTCCGACACCGATACCGAGGTCGTGGTAAAGCTGATCGATTACTATTACAAGAAATATAAGATCGGACCGGTTGATGCGATCGCAAAGACCATGGTGCGTGTGCGCGGCTCCTACGCATTGGAGTTGATGTTCAAGGATCACCCCAACGAGATCTGGGTAGCCAGAAAAGACTCCCCGATGATCATCGGCGTGGAGGGCGATGCTTCCTATATCGCATCCGACGTACCCGCGATCTTAAAGTATTCCAAGAACGTATATTACATCGGTAACTCCGAGATGGCCTGTGTCAAGGGCGGCGAGGTTACCTTCTATGACTTAAACGGTGACGTGGTCCCGAAGGAGACCACCACGATCGAATGGGCGGCAGAGGCAGCCGAAAAAGGCGGCTATGAGCACTTCATGATGAAGGAGATCCACGAGCAGCCCGCGGCCGTAAAAGACACGTTAGAAAGTCTGTTAAAGGACGATGAAGTCGACTTTGCGGGCATCGGTCTTACGGATGAGGTGGTAACATCCATCGAGCAGATCATCGTCGTAGCCTGCGGAAGCGCATGGCATGCGGGCATGGTCGGACAGTATGTCTTAGAGGATCTTGCAGGCATTCCGACACGCGTGGAACTGGCGAGCGAGTTCCGCTATCGTAACCCGCTCTTAAATGATAAGCAGCTGATCGTCGTGATCTCACAGTCCGGTGAGACGGCGGATTCCTTAGCGGCACTTCGCCTGGCAAAAGAAAAGGGACTTAAGACCTTAGCGATCGTCAATGTGGAAGGATCGAGCATTGCCCGTGAGGCAGACTTTGTAATGCTGACAAAGGCCGGTCCGGAGATCGCAGTGGCAACGACCAAGGCATATTCCGCGCAGCTTATTGCGATGTATTGCCTGGCGTTAAAGCTCGGAAACATCCGAAACGGTCTGGATGAGACGAATTACATCGCAGAGCTTCGCACACTGCCGGATAAGATCAATCAGGTCTTAAACGATAAAGAGCGTATCCAGTGGTTTGCCGCAAAGTACGCTTCCGCCAAGGACGTGTTCTTTGTCGGACGCGGTATCGACTATGCGGTCAGCCTCGAAGGAAGCCTGAAGTTAAAAGAGATCAGCTACATTCACTCCGAAGCCTATGCGGCAGGGGAATTAAAGCACGGAACGATCTCTCTGATCGAGGACGGCACACTGGTCATCGGCGTGCTCACACAGAAGGAATTGTTTGAAAAGACCATCAGCAACATGGTGGAATGTAAGGCCAGAGGCGCATACCTCATGGGACTTACGACATACGGAAACTATAATCTGGAGGATTCGGCGGACTTTACGACGTATATTCCGAAGGTGGATCCGCACTTCTCCGCATCCCTGGCGGTCGTACCGCTGCAGTTACTTGGCTATTATGTATCGGTTGCCAAAGGTCTGGATGTGGATAAGCCGCGAAATCTGGCGAAGTCCGTGACGGTGGAGTAAGTCTGCCGCAGATATGCCTTGTGGAGAAAAACGTTCTTTGTCCCGCAGGGGAAGAGGTAGGATATGGAGCAGAACAACAACGGTAAAAAGAATAATGCGGGCCTCGCGGTCATTTTGGGCATCATCTTCGTGATAACGGTCGCAATGGTCGTCGTGATGGCGGTGTCTGTGAACAAATACGCGGAAAAGGCGCATGAAGCCTCAGAGGCGCTAAAAACAGAGCAAAACCAAGCGGACGAAGAGGATGAGAAAAACGCCGGAACATCGGCGGGTTCCGTGACTTCGGAGGACGAAGAGGATGCGCAATCTTCCGGTGCGTTGGAGGACGATGAGCAAAGTGCCGATGCATCGCAGGATGAAAACGTGGATATGTCCGAGGAAGAGATCGACTACGAGGATATGACCTTGGAGGAGGGCGATACGGCGCTCGGAGATACGACGGGTATCGTTTCCACGACGGAGACGGACGACAGCGCGGATACGGTCGTTACGGACGTTACACGGGTCGTGGAAAAAGTTATGCCATGCGTGGTTTCGATCTTTGGCGAATATCAGGTGGATAATTATTTCTGGGGACAGAATTACAGCTATGCGACCGAGGGCAGCGGCTCGGGCTTTATCGTGGGCCAGAACGAGCAGGAACTTTTGATCGTTACGAACAATCACGTGGTGGAAGATTCGACCGATATGACGGTGCAGTTTTTGGATGAGTCGGTGGCGCCGGCTTACATCAAGGGCACGCATGCAGACATGGATCTGGCGGTGATTTCCGTTTTGCTGCAGGATCTGGATGAGTCGACGTTAAGCTCCATCAGCGTGGCGACGCTCGGGGATTCCGATAAGCTGAAGGTGGGAGAACCCGCGATCGCGATCGGAAATGCGCTCGGATACGGACAAAGTGTAACAACGGGTGTGATCTCTGCCCTGAACCGTTCCAGTTCCTTCCAGATGGGACCGGTAAACAGCAATGATGAAGACGGCGGGTTTGCGCTGATCCAGACGGATGCGGCCATCAATCCCGGTAATTCGGGCGGTGCGCTCTTGAACGTGCGCGGCGAGGTCATCGGCATCAACCAAAGTAAGCAGGCCGAGACGGCAGTCGAAGGTATGGGTTATGCGATCCCGAT
>JAILOQ010000016.1 GCA_024690725.1 Lachnospiraceae bacterium | reverse complement strand
CTGGGAGAGCATCTGCCTTACAAGCAGAGGGTCATAGGTTCGAGCCCTATAGGTCCCATTTATATGGCGAAGTAGCTCAGTTGGCTAGAGCACACGGTTCATACCCGTGGTGTCAGGAGTTCGAATCTCCTCTTCGCTATTGAAAAAGCGGTTGTAAAGACATCTTTACAACCGCTTTTTATTTTCAAAACTTGTTCAATGCCACATCATCGTCGTCCGTGTTTTCGATCTTCTTTACGATCAGATCGTATTGCACCTTCTCATTTACATGAACCGTCACCGTATCACCGACCTTATGCCCCAAAAGCGCCTTCCCCACAGGCGATTCGTTGCTGATCAGACCTTTTAACGAATTTTCCCGCATCGTTGTTACGATCCGATAGGTCGCTTCGGTATGATCATCGGCAAATTCCACGGTCACCGTATTGTTGATGCCGACCTCATCTTCCGCTGATTCGTCAGAGACGATGTTCGCCGTGCGGATCATACGCTCCAAGAATCGGATGCGGCTTTCGTTTTGGTTCTTTTCCCGCTTTGCGGCATGATACTCAAAGTTCTCGCTCAGATCCCCATGGGCTCTGGCTTCTTTGACATGTTCCAGGAGTTCCTTTCGCACCGTTACCTTCCGGTACTCGATCTCCTCCTGCATTTTTTCAATATCTTTTTGTGTTAATTCGTTATGCATGATCTTTCCTGCTTTTGTATATCCCAAATTAGTTTACATAATTATATTATTGTTACCTATTTAGTTAACATAATCTTGTTTATCGTAAATCGTAACGCGCTACACTTCACTCTACGCTTCATCCAACGTTCCACTCAGTTTCGGAAGGGCCATGGTATCCACGACACACTCGCTGTGACTGCGGATCTTATGCAGATCGTCCTTGCGGTCGCTTACGAATCTTCCGAATTCATATGCCGTCATATAAACCGGCGAAATATCGTCTACCGTATGATCGCCGCGCCAGATCGCCAGATAATACGATCCGTCCGCCGTATCCTTATAGAGTGTGGACTCCAAGTCTGCCGGTGGCTTTAACATGGAAGCGTAATCCATGACTTCCTTGATCCCGGGAAAAGAGAACAATTGAAAATCCAGGTTCTTTAGGTCGATCACATCCGGATCTTCCTGCCGTTTTCCCTTCTTTTTCCCGTCGTTATTCTTTCCTGCGATCTCTTTTGTGACATTGTCGATCAGCTTGGAGATGAAATTCGCCTGCTCTTCGGCGGTCGCATTCTCGACCTTGTCCATGATCTCGTCGCTGATGACATTTCCGAGACTCTTCTTTATCTGTTTGATGATCACTGACGGATCAAACTTGGAGTTCTCCGATAAGTAAATGGTCATGCCGTTTTCCTCACCGGGCGCAATCTGCAAACTGGTCAAAGGACCGTCCGGCTTATAACCGACCTCGTCCCCGGCCATGCGCATTACCTCATGGAGAAATTCCATTGCATTCTCACTCTTCGTAAAAAAGTCTTCGAGCGTCACATCGTAGTAACGCATGTCCTCTTCCGTGATCATGCATTTGATGGTGTGTTCACCGACTCTTACTATTTTCATACTTCATCACATCCGTTCCGGTGCCTCGAATCCCAATACGTCGATGCAGGTTTCGAGTACATCTTTGGTCAAAGAAAGCAATGCGATATAGCCCGCCTGCTTCTCTTCATCTGCTTCGTTCAAAATATTGTTCTCATGGTAGAAATGGTTGAGCGCATTGGCCAGATCGTAAATATAAGCACACACCTTATGCGGTGCCAACTCGGCCCATGCATTCTCCATCATTGCATTAAAGTTAGCGAGTGCTAACATTAAAGACTTTGCAGCCTCATTTTCGGGAACCGTAAGTGTTGCTTTGGAAGCATCCTTACCGGTTGCCGCATACTTTCCGAGGATCGATTTGATACGAACGATGGTATATAAGATATACGGGCCCGTATCTCCTTCAAAGGAAATGAAACGATCCACATCGAAAATATAATCCTTGGAAGCCTGATTGGAAAGATCGCCGTATTTTACTGCCGCGAGAGCCACGAGAGCCGCGGTCTTTTGGGCCTCTTCCTCTTCTTCCGTACTCGGTGCATGATTCAGATTCGAAACGATCTTCTCATACATCTGCGCCTCGATGTCATTTAATAAAAACTCCAGACGCATCACGCCACCCTGACGGGTCTTGAAAGGCTTTCCGTCCTTGCCGTTCATCGTACCGAAACCTACAAAGGTAAGTCCCGTATCCTCCGTAACGAGGCCGGTCTTTCTCGCACAACGGAATACCTGGGTAAAGTACAGCTCCTGCCTTTTATCTACGACATAGATGATCCGGTCGGGCTTTATGGTATCCATGCGGTCCATAATGGTCGCCAGATCTGTCGTATTGTAAAGGCTTGCGCCATCGCTCTTTAAGATCATGCAGGGAGGGATTTCCTTCGTATCCGTCTCTTCTTTGACATCTACGACCAGTGCTCCCTGATCCTCATGTGCGTATCCGTCATCCTTCATCTTACTTACCATGCCGGGAATGATGTCGTGTACGGTACTCTCGCCGTTCCACAGATCAAAGTCGACATGGAGTCTTTCATAGTTGTGCTTTAAGTCCGTTACGGATACAGAAAGGATATGCTTCCATAAAGCGCGATATCCGGGCTCTCCGTTTTGCAGCTTGAAGGTTGCTTCCATGGCCTTTGCCTTGTAATCCGGATCTTCTTTGCTCTTGCCGGAAGCCGTCGGATAGATCTCCTCGAGTTCGGCAATGGTAAACGGTGCCTCTGTGGGATATTCACCCGTAAAGTCCGGATCGAAATATACCAGATCCGGTTTTCTTAATTGCAGTTCATAGATGATGAGACCCATCTGAAGCCCCCAGTCACCGAGGTGGATATCACCGATCACTTCGTTTCCGTTGTATCGGCCGATCCGCTTGATGCTCTCACCGATAACTGCGGAACGCAAGTGTCCGACATGTAACGGCTTTGCCACGTTCGGTCCGCCGTAATCGATCACGACCTTTTTGGGAGCTTTGTCCGCTTCCAGGCCGAACTTTTCGCTTCCTGCCATATCTGCGATATAGTCCTTTAAGAAGTCGGCGCTGATATTCAGGTTCAGAAATCCGGGATTTACAGCTTCCACCTTTTCAAAACAGTTTGCGGATGCTAACTTTTCTGCTACTTCTCCCGCGATCATGATCGGCGCTTTATGATACTTCTTTGCGCCTGCCATCGCTCCGTTGCATTGAAATTCACAAAGGTCCGGGCGGTTGGAAACCGTGACCCTTCCCAGTTCTTCATCATATCCCGCTTCGGCAAATGCCTTCTTTACCTCTTCCGAGATCAGATCCAGTAATTTTTTCATATTTCCTCCAAGATACTATATATTTCGGTCAATCCGTAAAAGCTCTTAACCGTCACCGGGCTTCGCATCCTCCGCCGAACCCGCTTTCGCATCTTCTTCCTCAGCCGGTCTGCTGAAATGACACCCGCAATAATTCTGCCGATACAGATCGTATTGATGGCTCAGCTCCACCGAACGTTTGAACCCGTTCTTTTTCTTGAAATCACTCGGGAGAAACTCCACTTGAAACTGTTTCCCCTGCGCCCTGCCGATCCGGTTGATCGTCTCCGCGTTCTTTCTGGGCCCTACCGTAAGGGTCGTCGTGTAATAATCAAAGCCTGCGTCGGCAGCCAACTTCGCCGCCGCATGTAAGCGCAATCCGAAGCATACCGCACAACGGTCTCCGCCTTCCGGTGCATCCTCCAATCCCTTTACCGCATCAAGGAAAAGTCCGGGCTCATATGTACCCGGAACAAAATGGATCGGATATTTACACTTTCCCTCCGCCATGTACGCTTCGATCAGACGGCGTTCCTCCGACATACGATGCATGAATTCATTCTCCACCGTGATGTTCGGATTGTAGTAAAACACCGTGATCTCAAAGTATTGCGAAAGATACTCCAAAACATAACTGCTGCACGGAGCGCAGCAGGCATGTAAAAACAATCGTTTTCCCAATGTGTCGGGAGATGCGAGGATTTCCTCCAGTTCCCTTTGATAATTACGTTTCTGTTCCGTCATGATCTGTACTGTCTTCTGTCTTTAATAAATTGAGCGTTTCCATCATCTCTTCGAGATTAGCTGCATACGTTACATTCGGTAACACAGGCTCTGCTGCCGTTTCCGAGTCCTTCGGCAAACCGTCTAACACATCCGTGACATCCCCGGGCTCTACTAACGTGCTTACCGGCTCTTCCACGCTTCTCGTATCAGACACACCCAACGCCTCATTGTCAGGTGCCGCCACACGTTCCGCATCCGACGTTACGGGCTGCACCGTCACACTGCCCAGTGCTTCATCCAACAGCCGCTCTTCTTCCGAGCTCTGCGGTCCGGCAACCGTCGATACGCTGGCCGCCGCCGCTTTCGCCGCCTCCAGTTCCTTCTGGCGCTGTACGGCAAGGGCTGCCGACATCTCTTCCCCTCGTTTCGTACCGACCGCTTTGGTCTTTTCATACAATTCCAACTCTTCAGCCGTCGCATATGCCAGGCAATAACGCTCTACGAACTCTTCGTTCGGGATCGGCTTGGAATAGAAATATCCCTGTACGTAATGACATCCGATCCTGCGCAGCAGTTCGATCTGCTCTTCGGTCTCCACACCTTCGCAGATCACGCGGATGTTCAATCCTCTCGCCATCTCGATGATCTTCGTCAAGATAACGATCGACGACTCGGAGGTCGTTGATTCACTGAAGAATTCCTTATCGATCTTAAGCACATCGAACGGGAAATCCTTTAACATGTTCAAAGAAGAATATCCGCTTCCGAAGTCATCCATGGAAAGCTCCACGTCATGCGCCTTTAGGGAAGACAGGATCTCTCCCATTTTATCCTTTTCCAGGAAGAATACCGTCTCGGTCACTTCCAATTCGATCATACCGTGCGGGATCTCATACTTTTGCAAAAGTTCCGAAACCTTCTCGATGTAGTTGGGGTTGTGTAAGAGCACGCGGGACTGATTTACGGAAATCGGATAAAGCTTTTTCCCCTGATCCTTCAATCCTTTCAACAAACGGCAAACACTCTCGAGCATGAACATATCGAGCTGCTCGATAAAGCCGTTACGCTCAAAGACGGGAATGAAGTCATTCGGATAGACCATGCTTCCGTCGTCTCTTACCCAACGTACCAAAGCCTCTCCGCCGTATAGATGATCCTCTACGATATCCCACTTGGGCTGAATAAACATCTTAAATTCATTGTTAAACAATGCCGCTTCCATTTCGGACTCGATCTTATCGACCTTATGCATATCCTTCACGATCTTATCGGAATAATATGCAACCGGGCTCTGCTCTTCGCCGGTCAGATCCTTTCTCGCCGCATTGGCTCTGTCTATCAAAAGCCGTACATCGCTCTCGCCATCGGGGATCTTATATACGCCTCTCTTTAACTTGATCGGATATTTGATACCGATATCGAGTGCACGCGCATTGATCTGATCGGACAAGAGGAACATACGCTCTTCGAGCTGTGCATCATTACGCATATAGGCCACGAACTGGTCGGCATTCATACGTACGCAAAGCTCCCCGGCACGCAGGATCTTCTCAACTTCTTCCGCCAGAGCTTTCAGCAAAGCATCGGCCTTCACGTGTCCGTATGCTTCATTGATGAATCGGAAATTCGAGATATCAAATCTCTGCATCGCATAAGGAATGCCGCGGGTCGTCTTCAATCGATCCGCAACGAATTGCTTGAAATAATTCAGGTTCTTGCCGCCGGTCACATCGTCCCGATATGCCATTTCCGTCATGGCACGTCCGGTGGAAACACCGTAATTCAGACTGACGACAAACAAGATGGTCAGGATCACGATCAGGATGATGACCGAAGCCAGTGTACGTACGATCAGTTCCTTTTCATCCGTAAGGAACACCTCGCCGGAATACTGATAAAGGAGCTTGATCCCCTCTACACCTTCGACCGGTTCGACCGTCACATACTCATTTGCACCGTTCACTCTTCCGACAGTCACGGCACCGCTCATGGAATCCGCAAGTGTTACGGATGCAATGCCGATCTTCAACTTATTGAGACTTCTCGAATCGCTTCCGATCGTCTTCTGCAGGTAATTATAGATGTCGGACGCCTTATTGTTCTTCTTGGATGTCTTTGCAAGGATGTTACCGGACATATCCGTCAAAAACAGATCGCCCGTCTGGCACAAACTCTTAAACGCATCTCCCAAAAGAAGATCCTGACAATCCACAACGGCAACAGCCCATCCCTTTGCCTCTCCCGCAGAAACCGGAGTGACAACATAGAGTTTGTTCAGATCGTCCTTTTCCAAAAAACTCTCCGCATAGAAAACGGTGTTCCCTTCGCTCTTTGCGATCATGTCAAACACCGCGTCTTCTACCGTATACTGCCTACCGTCTTCACAGATCGCCGTAGCATCGTCAAACATAAAATAGAGAATGCCGATATCCTCCAGGCCGTTATATTTCTTCATGACCGAGAGTACTACATCCTCCGAAAAATCCTCTATATCATCCATTTTAGCGAGTTCACCGGCAATGGCATCCGTGACATCCGTATTCATGTGGAAATGTCCCGACACCACAGTGGATGCTGCACTCAGTCGCTGTGCGAACTGATCTGCCGTCTGCTGTTCCAATCCGTTTCGAACATCCGATACATGCCAAATGCAGATCGCAACACAAAGCGCATAGATCACTGCGGCTACGATCATCAAATAACGTGCGGAACGCTTTCCGTTCCTACCGATATTGATCTTCTTAATGAAATCGAGTCTAATCATGTCAGGGGTCCCCTTCGCCTTACATAGTCAGAATAATTATATCATATGCACCATTTTCTCACAAGAAATACTTCATAACAAAATGCGCTAATTCGTCGTATTTTATAACGATATTTACCAAAATTATTTTTGTCCGTTAAGGTTGTAAAATCAACGTCCAATTTATATAATAGATTGGGACATAAAATCGAAAAAACGGCAATTTCGACATATTCCGCATATATTCTAAAATAAGCAAAGTGAGGGACTTATGAACGCAGCACTGACTCAGGTAAAAAACGAAATCCGCAAAGTGGTCCGCGGCAAGGACGATGTGATCGACATGGTACTGTGCACACTCCTTGCGGGAGGCCACATCCTCTTGGAAGATATTCCCGGCGTCGGCAAGACAACGCTCGCCGTGGCGCTCAGCCGTTCTTTGGGCATGAGCTATAAACGTATGCAGTTCACACCGGATGTGCTGCCGTCGGATATCGTGGGATTTTCCATGTACGACCGCAACACCGGCGAGTTCGAATTCCGCCGCGGTGCGATCTTCACCAATCTCTTTTTGGCCGACGAGATCAACCGTACATCTCCGAAAACGCAATCCGCTCTTTTGGAGGTAATGGAGGAGCACAGAGTCAGCGTGGACGGTACCACCTATGATCTGGCCCCGCCTTTTTTGGTCATCGCAACACAGAATCCCGTGGGCGCATCCGGAACGCAAAAACTTCCGGATTCCCAGCTGGACCGCTTCTATGTGCGCCTTTCCTTGGGCTATCCCGACCATAAATCCGCAACGGAGATCTTACAGGGCCACTCGATGGAAAACATCGAATCCGTGACCCCCATCATGACCGCGGAGGAAGTTTCCGCACTTCAGGAAAAAACAAATCAGGTCTTCGCGAAAGATTCCATCTGCGACTACGTTGTTTCCCTTTCCGAAGCGACCAGGCAGACGGACCTTCTTTCTCAGGGAATCTCCCCGCGCGGTTCGATCGCGATCCTGCGCATGGCCAAGGCCAGAGCCTGTCTGGAGGACCGAGATTACGTAATCCCGGAGGACGTACACAAGATCATGTACGCCACCGTAAATCACCGCATCATCCTTTCCACCAAGGCAAAAGCCGGCGGACTGCATGCATCCGACATCATTTACCGCACCCTGCAATCCGTTCCGATCCCGCAGCTTTCCGTCTGAGATTTCGAGGGATGACCATGAAAAAGAAGAAAAAAGAACATCCCAATCTCATATATCTGTTTGTCTACCTTGACTTCATGACCATTACGATCCTGGTGGCGATCTTTTTGCGCCAGACTTTTTTCTATGCGCTCTTGGTCGGCGAACTGGCACTTCCTTTCCTTTCCCGCTACATTGCCTCTCGTGTCTTTGATGCACTGTCGCCGGAAATGGACCTTCTCCCACTCATTGCACACAAGAACAACGAAGCCCGTCTTCGGATCCGCATCAA
>JAILOQ010000124.1 GCA_024690725.1 Lachnospiraceae bacterium | reverse complement strand
AACCTGTCTGAATCATAATTTTTTACCCCCCTAGAAGTATGACCGTTTCGATACTATAAACAGTTATATTACTATCGCACACTAAAGCTCACATATAACCTTTTGCGACCTACATTTAGTCGGGAATAGGCATTTTAAATTCTGATTTTATGTTCTAACGCTTTATCATTCTTTTGTAAGATTATCTTCCGGGAAAACTTACTATCACATTATCCCAGCAAACAGGAATTTATATTACTGTATATCCTCCCGAAGCTAAGACCTTTAAAGCCCTGTCAAAATTTTCTTCCTTCACAAGAATGTAATCTGTATTGTATATGGATACAGCAAATATGCATTTGTTTACTCCTTTATAAATAACAGCCATTATCCGCCTATGCCCGGCCATAAATACCAAGCCGTGAATCTTATAATTATTGCTTATCACGTATCCTTACGCAGTATATTCAGATACTCTTCATACGAGAATAGAATCAGAGTTCCTTCTCGAGATATCCGCATGTAAAAGGGAAAAAATCGTATTTGACTGTTCCGGTATGGACAAAGCCCTGATCTTCATACCATTTGCGCAACACCCTGTTTTCTTCAACTATACTGAGTTTCATTATCGTGCAGCCGTATCCGGAAGCTTTGGACAATGAATCCTCAAGCAAGTTATGTCCGATACGCTTGTGTCGGTATTCCGGAAGGACACTTAAGCTTCCAAGCTCACATTCTCTATCCTTTATCATCAAGTTATAGTAGCCGACCATTTTTCCGTTATCAAAGTATCCGTACATAGGGCGTTTCTGATCAAACATCCATGTTCCCAGTTTGGTCTCATCAGTTGCAAATGCTGTAAATGCGGGGGCATTATCTTTTGTAATATTGAATTCTTCCGCGACTGTCATAAAGCTTTTGCAAATGACAGTTACTGCTTCGGCAAAATCGCTCTCGGTAAGTTTTCTTATCATAAGTCATATTCTCCTCAACTATAGTAAGATATTCTGAAATTTACAACATCCCTGTAACCGGCTATTTCTCTTTCATCACGGTTTTTAGGAGTGGTCTTTTCCTTAGCTAATTGTCCGATTCTGGTACTTGTTGTTATAATGCACCTAAGCCTTTCACTACTCCTAAATTGTACCATATATAGGAGAAAGTCAATGCATAGGAGATAATTATTTACGATTATTTATGTTTTCAATCCTGCGCCTTGAAGCCTCCCTCTGTTCCTCGGATAAACGTCTCGGCTTACGGTAAGTAACGGCAGATAAAAGTAACCTTTTTGGCACTGTTATAACAAAAAACGGCTGTGCCTCGCACAACCGTTTCATTTCTTCTGTTTCGCATGCAAATCCATACCGATCCGCCGCTTACTTCATTATTCCGCCTCGCCGCTTAGTTCGCAGCCTGCGTTGCTGCCTTCTTTGCTTCGTTCTCTGCCTTTAAAGCAAACTCCTCTTCGAGGCGCTCATTGACGTAGCGGACCATCTCATCCGCATCCAGTCCGTGTACCGCTGCCGCTTCCGCCAGACTCTCCATCTGGGAAGCCGGGCATCCCACACAGCCCATGCCGCATTCCATCAAAATATAAACTGCCTCGGGATACTGCATGATCGTATCGCCGATCAGCATATCTTTATTGACATATTCCTTTACTGCTGTTTCCATTCATATTACCTCCGGTTTCCAACCGCTCAGATTCATTCACGTGGGTTCATCCCATGTCCCAATGTTCGTTAAATTGTATCACACTTACCCGAGACTTACAATTGCAGTGGGCTTAATGAAAAAATATCTCAACAACGCAAAAGCACGCAAAAAACCGGAGGCAAAACCTCCGGTTTTTCTAGTTTTTTCATATCAAAACATTGGGGGGACTTTGATATGCTGTTATAAAACAGCTTTAAAAAACTACAACTTGATTGTAACCTCGACCCATACCTTAAATGGACACAGAAAAGTCACAAAAGAGTCACACCCCTCGGGCTTTGCCAAAATTTGAAAGATGGGATATAATATTCGCATGACAGAATTACTTTTTCGTTTATTTATCAAAAAGAATACGAAAGACGAACGATCGGCTTACGGCGTCCTTGCGGGCATCGTGGGCCTTTTCTTAAATTTCTCACTGAGTATGCTAAAGATCGTGCTCGGCATCTTAACCGGCTCCATCTCCATCCTCGGTGACTCCGTCAACAACTTATCCGATTCCGTGAGCTCCGTCATCACCATGGTTGGCTTCCGCTTATCCGGTAAGCCTGCGGACGAAGAACATCCTTACGGTCACGGCCGCATCGAATACATCAGCGGATTTTTGGTTGCCATCTTTGTCATTGCCGTGGCACTGGAACTCTTACGCACATCCGTGGCTCACATCATCACGCCGAACGAAATGGATGTCAGCGTTGCGACCATCATCATCTTGGCCTGCACGATCCTCGTAAAGCTTTGGATGTCCGTCTTCTATTTCAAGATCAGCAAAAAGATCAATTCCGCCGCCATGCGCGCTACCGCAGTCGACAGCCGTTCGGACTGCATCACCACGGGCGTGGCGCTCATCTCGGTTTTGACCATGCTCGTATTCCATGTAAATATCGATGGTTATACCGGTGCCATCGTCGCTTTCTTTGTCATCTATTCCGGGATCAACAGCGCCAGAGAGACGTTGGAACCGCTCCTCGGCGAGCGCCCGGATCCCGATATCATCTATTCTTTAAAGAAGGTCGCCATGTCCCATGATTCCATCATTGGCGTTCATGATCTGCGCCTGCACGAATACGGCCCCGGCCACCTTGTTGCTTCCATGCATGTGGAGATGCCGGCAGAGCTTACTTTTGTGGAGGAACACGAGATCATCGATACGATCGAGGCCGAGATCGTGGCGCAGGGGCTGGTCCGTGAGATCACCATCCACTCCGATCCCGTTGATCTCAATGACGAAAAATCGATCATCTTAAAGGAATACACCACTGCCTGTGCAAAGAAGATCAATTCCAAGATCAACATTTTGGACTTCCGTACAAGGGGTGAGGATCCCATCCGCATCCTTTTTGACATGGAAATCCCGTTCAAAGAAAAACGCTCCAACGAAGAACTCGTGGAAGAACTGAAGAACAAGATCCTCTCCCGGGTTCCCGATGCGGACATTCACATCAATGCGGACCGCGAAGATATCTGATCCGCGATTTCTTTTTTACAAATTATAGGGTAATCACTTGCGTTCTTTTCCCCGGCGTGGTACACTCTTCTATGATGTAGTTTTGAAAACTACATGTCGGGTTACAATAAACCCCATTATACTAATGAGAGGGCAAAACAATGACGGATTATGTGATTTGCTGCTGTTCTACGGCAGATTTAAGCGCAGAGCGCTACGCGGAGAAAGGCATTCAGACCGTGCCTTTCCATATTACGGTGGGCGGCCGAGAGTACGATGATCTGATCAATGTGACGATCACGCAGGAGGAACTCTTCTCCCGGATGGTTGCGGGCGAGAAAGCCTTCAGCTCACAGGTTTCCACTACCGAATACGAAAACCTCTGGAAGCCGATCCTGGAAAGCGGGAAGGATGTGTTCCACATTACGCTCAGCAGCGGGATCTCGGGCACCATCAATTCCGCAATGGTCGCAAAAGACAATCTTTCAGACAAATATCCCGACCGAAAGATCGTGGTCTTGGATTCCTTAAACGGTTCCGCAGGCTACGGTATGCTGGTGGACTCTGCCGCAGATAAAAAGGCGGAAGGACTTAGCATAGACGAACTCGAGAAATGGGTGTTGGACAATCGTGAGAGCTTCAATACCTGGGTGCTTTCCACGGATCTGACGTTTCTTATCATGGGCGGACGCGTAAAGCCCTTGGCCGGCGCGATCGGCAAGGCACTGGGGATCTGTCCCTTCGTTACACTCGCCAAAGACGGAAGCCTCGTGGTTCCGATGAAGGCCAGAAACAAAAAGAAAGCCATCCGTCAGCTGGTGGACGTTATGGCAGAACGCGCCGATAACGGCACGGATTATGACGGCAAATGCTTCATCGCACACTGCGCAGATCCGGAACTTGCCAATGCGGTTAAGGATCAGGTGGAAGAAGTCTTCCCGCAGCTTTCCGGCAAGGTGGAAACCTTCCTCGTCGGTGCAACGATCGGCGTACATTTGGGACCGCACACGGTCGTACTCTTCTTTAAGGGTGCATTAAGAGACGCTGAGACAAACTAAAAAATGCCCGATATACGGGCGAATTACACATACAATAATAACTTCCGGATCAGGCTTCTGAATCCGGAAGTTTTGCTATTACGTTTTTATGAATCCGCGCATAGAAATATAGGGTTATCGCAAGCGAGGCAACTTCCGCGATCGGGAAGGACCACCATACGGCATCGAGTCCGCCGAATCTTGCCAGGAGGTAGGCTGCCGGCAACAATACGACCAACTGCCTGGACAAAGAACAGAACATGCTGTAAACACCGTTTCCGAGCGCCTGAAAGACACCACCCGTTAAGATGCAATACCAAGCGATCAAAAAGTGTACACCGATCACACGCAGAGCCGGAACACCGATCGAAACTAAGGATGCATCTCCGGTATCAAAGATGTTGAGCAGGAATTTCGGACAAAATTCAAATGCCAGAAAAGCCAAAAGCAAAATGCAAAATCCATAGACCAGGGATAGCTTATGAGCCGCGTTCATACGGCTCTTTTTCTTTGCCCCGTAGTTGTATGCAACGATCGGTACCAGTGCGTTATTCAAACCGAACATCGGCATAAAGAAGAAACTTTGCAGCTTATAGTACACGGTAAATACGGCAACTGCTGCCTGATTGAGTCCCAGGAGGATCGAGTTCATGCCGTAGTTCATGACAGAACCCACTGCCTGCAAGGCAATGGCCGGTGCACCGACCACGTAGATATCTTTTATCACATCTTCTTCAAACCGGAACTTTCGAAAATCCAGATGAATGTCCGGATTCTTTTTCACATTCAAAACAATTCCCAAAATCGTTGCCACGCTCTGTCCGAATACCGTTGCGTATGCCGCACCGGCCACGCCGAGTTTGGGGGCGCCAAACAATCCGAAGATCAGGACCGGATCCATGCAGACGTTGATCAGAGCTCCTGTTATCTGCGGGATCATCGCAAGGGCACTGCGTCCCGTCGACTGTAACAAGCGTTCAAACATGATCTCCATATAGACGGCGATGGAAAGACAGCAGACAATGCGCAGATAGGTCGTTCCGTACTCCAGGGTACGTCCGGTTGCGCCCTGTCCCGCGATCAGATCGTCGGCAAAAAAGACACCGATCATGAGACAGATAATATAGCTGAGCGCCATCAATACAACACCGTGCATTGCGGTGCTGTTGGCCTTTTCCCTGTTTCCTTCTCCGAGGGAACGTGACAAAAGCGAACTCACACCCACACTCGTACCCATGCCGAGCGCAATGATAATGATCTGAATGGGAAAAGAAAGGCCCAATGCGGAAATCGCATCGGTACCTGCGGAAATCAGATTTCCTTCTGCGTCCAAGATCACTTCATCGGTTGTAATGCGGGAAACAAAGATGCTGTCGACAATGTTATAAAGAGCCTGTACCAGATTGGATATCATCAGCGGTACGGCCATAGAAAGCAAAAGTTTCGGAATGGGCATGGTGCCCATCTTGTTTTCTTCTGTATTACTCAAAACTTATCTCCCTAACGTGCTTACTTTTCAGAGAACATTTCACCCATGGTCCGCCAGCCGAGCATCGCACATTTTACTCTGGCGGGCATATGCGAAATATCCCGAAGTGCGCCGGCTTCCTCGAGTTCATCGAGTTCTTCGTCGGTAATGCTGCCCTTGATCATGCGACCGAATATATCATAAAGGCGCTTCGCTTCCTCTACGCTCTTTCCGATGATCAGATCCAGCATTATATCCGCGGATGCCTGACTTACGGCGCATCCCACGCCGGCATACGCGCCATCCGTTACCATATCATTTTCTACCTTAAGTTGCAAGGTGATATCATCGCCGCAACTGGGATTCACGCCATTAAGCTCCATCGTTGCGCCTTCCAATGCATGCTTGTGATACGGATGCAGATTGTGTTCGGTCAATATTTCATTATAAAAGCTTCTGTTGTTTTCCATTGTGTCTCCTCTATGAAAAGCCCAGCTTGCCGCGCACGGTCTTTAACGCATCAGCCAGCATATCCACCTCATCGAAGGTGTTGTAGAAGGCTAAGGATGCGCGTGTCGTCGAAGGGGTCTTTAAAAACTGCATCAGGGGCTGCGCGCAATGATGGCCTGCTCTGACATTGACCTTCATGGAATCCAAGATCGCCGCAACATCATGCGGATGCACATCATCTACGGTAAAGGTGAATATACCGTGATGCTCCGTCGCATCCTTACTTCCCAGTAAATGCAGATGGTCGATTCCGGTAAGCTTTTCGTATGCATATACGCTCAGTTCGTCTTCCCTTGCCACTATTGTATCAAATCCGATGCGGTTATAGTAGTCGATCGCCGCTTTTAATCCCACGGCACCGCCCACATTTACGGTTCCGGCCTCAAATTTATGCGGAAGCTCCGCATAGGTAGCAGAGTCACGCTTCACATATTCGATCATTTCTCCACCCGTCAGAAACGGCGGCATTTCTTCCAATAAGGCTTCTTTTCCGTATAACACGCCGATCCCCATCGGTGCCAGCATTTTATGCCCGGAAAAGGCTAAAAAATCCACATCCAGATCCTGCACATCCACGGGAACATGCGGTACACTCTGTGCCCCATCCGCCACAAAGAGCGATCCGTTATCATGTGCTAGCTTTGCGAAGGTCTTTATGTCCTGCTTGATCCCAAGGACATTGGAAATCTGCGTCATCGCAACGATCTTTGTTTTTTCGGTCAGCGCCGCAAGGAATTCCTCTTCTTTGATCGTACCGTCTCCGGAAAACTCCAGATAACGAAGTACGGCACCCTTCCTCTTTGCCGCATGCATCCACGGCAAAAGGTTGCTGTGATGCTCCATTACGGTGATGAGGATCTCATCGCCTTCCTTTACAAAGGCTTCGCATGCGGAAAATGCGACCAGATTCAGGCTTTCGCTCGCATTTCTGGTAAAGACCACTTCGCTTACGGACTTCGCATTGAGAAAGCCCCTTACGGCTTCCCTCGCATCCTCATAAGCATCCGTTGCCTTTACGCTCAATTCGTAAAGTCCCCGCAGAGGATTCGCATTAGCCGTTTCGTAGTATTCTTTTTCCGCATCAATGACACAACGCGGCTTCTGAGTCGTAGCCGCGTTATCCAAATACGCAGTGTCTCCGTATTGCAACAATAACGGAAACTCCTCGCGTATCACTTTATCCAGTTCTTTTCTGTTACCCTTTAGCATAATCGTCCTTTTCTATCGGTATGCTGACGGGCTTTTATTCCTCCACCGGCGTCAACATACGTACCGTCGCCTCATCCGGAATCTGGTTGACGACTTCTTGTATCCTTGCACTTGTCATCATATCATAAATTGCTTTTTTGTCCATCCCTCGGGACTGTAAATAGAACATCGTATTCTCATCCAGTTCACCGATCGTGGCTCCGTGTGCACCTTCCACATCCTCTTCCGTACAAAGGATAATGGGAATGGTGCGGTTTACCACCGTATCGTCAATTAAGAGTGCATCCTCAAGCTCCGCACCCGTAGACTGTGAGGAACCTTTGATAAAATCAATGGTCGCACGGAAGGTCTTATTGGCCTTTCCGCTCAGCACACCCTTCGCAACGATGTCGCTGACGGTCTTCTTTCCGATGTGCTTGCATTCGTAGGTCATATCCAAAAGATTTTCTTTGCCCACGTTGTAGGCCGCCTTTACATCGAACCGGCTCCGGTTGCCCAAAAGCTCTGTTCTGCAGCCCTGGTAGATCTTATGTCCCTGTAAGAATAAATGGATCACCTTTACTTCGGCGTCTTTTCCTTCTTTGCCCCCGATGTCGTTAAACATCCGGAAGTCTTCTCCGACACGGATGATCTGTACCAGTGTCAGCTTTGCTTCATCGCCAAGCTCGTACTTGGTCTGTAAAAATCCGTCTCCGGCATCTTCCTTGCTCTGAAGATCCATGATCACGGTAAGATCGGCGCGATCCTTTACGATAAAGTTTACGCCTGCGCCACAACCGTTTGCAAAAGAAAAATCCATGCGGATCGGTTCCGAGGCCTTTGTATCGGCCTCCAGCGTATAGTTAGCAAATGCTAACTCTTTTACCGCTTCGCAAAACTCTCCTCCCGCGCCTGTCAGCGTATCGGTGAGGTTATCGCCTTCTTTTTTCGTGATCTCTTTCGGAAGGCTTTCGTTATATTCCATCGTAACGGGAACCGTTACGTCCTTTGCCACTGCTTCGTTCATGCGCAGCCACCGGAAGGTGCGGGAAGACAGGGCATTTATTTTCATTTCGTTCATCGTATTCATCCTGCCCCTCCTATCCGATCGTTCCCACCATCTCAAGACGGATCAGATTGTTCATCTCAACCGCATACTCAAGTGGCAGTTCCTTTGAAACATTTTCCGCAAAACCACTGACGATCAAGGCCTTGGCATCCTCTTCGGAAAGGCCGCGGCTCATCAGATAGAACACCGCATCATCGCTGATCCGGCCGATCTTTGCTTCGTGTCCGATATCCGCATCCGCACATCTGACATCCATCGCGGGGATGGTATCGGATCTGGATTCGGAGTCTAACATCAGCGACTCACAAGATACGGAAACCTTGCTGCCGTGCGCATTCTTTCCGATCAAAACGGAACTGCGGAAGGTATTGGCTCCGCCACTCTTTGAAATAGAACGGGTGCTGACGTAGGTCGTGGTATTGGGCGCATTGTGCTGCACCTTACAACCGGTGTCGAGATCCTGTCCCTCACCGGCAAATGTGATACCGTTAAACTCGCTGCGTGCGCCTTCTCCGTTTAAGATACTCATGGGATAGAGGTAGGAGGTGTGGGACCCGAAGGAACCGGAGATCCACTCGATCTTACCACCCTTTTCCACAATGGCACGCTTGGTATTTAAGTTGTACATGTTCTTTGACCAGTTCTCGATCGTGGAATATCGAACGGTCGCATCCTCGCCGACAAAGATCTCCACGCAGCCCGCATGTAGATTGGCGATGTTGTATTTCGGGGCACTGCAGCCTTCGATAAAGTGAAGATATGCGCCCTTGTCCACGATGATGAGCGTGTGCTCAAACTGACCGGCCCCCGGGGAATTCAAACGGAAATAGGATTGCAGAGGGATCTCCACATCCACGCCCGGCGGCACGTAAACAAAGCTTCCGCCGCTCCATACCGCGCCGTGCAGCGCCGCGAATTTATGGTCTTCGGGCGGAACCAGCTTCATGAAATGATCCTGTATCATCTGCGCATAAGGGCCGTGCATCGCCGACTCTAAATCGGTATATATGACACCCTTTGCCGCTACATCTTCTCTTACATTATGATATACAAGCTCGGAGTCATACTGCGCTCCGACGCCTGCCAAAGACTCACGCTCCGCCTGCGGAATACCGAGTCGCTCGAAGGTATCCTTGATCTCTTCGGGAACCTCGTCCCAGGTCGCATGCATCTTGGTATTGGGACGAACGTAGGTCACAATGTTATCCATGTCTAACTCTTCAATGGAAGGACCCCAGTCCGTCATCGGTGTATCTTCATATACTTTCATGCATTTCAGACGAAATTCATGCATCCATTCCGGATCGTTCTTTTCTTTGGAGATCGTATCCACGATTTCCTTCGTAAGACCGCCGGCTACTTTGTATACATCCTTTTCCTCGTTTCGAAAATCATACAAGGAACGGTCGATGTCTTCCACGTATGTTTTTTCCGTGCTGCTCATACCCTTCTCCTACTCTTCGTATTTTCCGAAACCGTCACGATTGATCTCATCCACCAGGGTTCTATCGCCGCTTGCCACGATCTTACCGTCGACAATGACATGCGCCGCATCCACAGTCAGTGCGGAAAGGATCGCCGCATTATGCGTGATGATGATCAACGCTTTATCGTTATTCTTCTGAAACTCCTTGATCCCGTCGGATACGACACGTACCGCATCCACATCAAGTCCCGAATCCGTCTCATCCAAGATCGCAAGCTTGGGATCGAGCATCAGCATCTGCAATATCTCCGCCTTCTTCTTTTCGCCGCCGGAAAAACCGACGTTCAGATCGCGGTTCGCATAGTCTTCATCCATCTGCAAAAGCTCTAACTTCGTTCTTAACTTCTTTCTGAAATCCCATAGTCTGGTATGCTCGCCGGTTCTCTGCTCCTCTGCGTTTCTAAGGAAGTTTGACATCGAGATCCCCGCTACTTCCAAGGGATTTTGGAAGGACATAAAGATCCCCTTCTTTGCCCGTTCGTTTACTTCCATCTCCAAAAGGTCCTCACCGTCATAGGTAATGCTTCCTTTTGTTACTTCATAGGTGGGATTTCCCATGATCACATTTCCCAATGTGGACTTTCCGGCTCCGTTGGGTCCCAATAACACGTGGGTCTC
>JAILOQ010000173.1 GCA_024690725.1 Lachnospiraceae bacterium | reverse complement strand
GCCGGCGGATGTTATTTCCTCGGCGGTTTCGGACGATTGTTTGCGGATGCGGATATTTACAAAGCAGACGGAACGGTAGCATATGATACCATCGTTCCCGCCATGCTTTCCACCTTACCGGATGTGCTGATCGGTATCGTGATCGTACTGGTGCTTTCCGCATCAATGTCGACGTTGTCTTCTTTGGTACTGACGTCGAGCTCGACATTGACGCTTGACCTGATCAAAGAAGTTTTGGTGAAGGACATGAAGGAGAAGACACAGCTTCTGATCATGCGTGGTCTTGTTGTTGCCTTCATCGTGGTCTCGGTAGTGATCGCACTCGATCCGCCGATGTTTATCGCGCAGCTTATGGGTGTGTCATGGGGCGCGCTTGCGGGTGCATTCCTTGCACCGTTTATGTACGGTCTTTATTCCAAGCGCATTACGAAAGCGGCTGTTTGGACGAGTTATGCGATCGGTGTGGGCTTTACGGTGTTTAATATGATCACAAAGGTGATCGCAAGTCCGATCAATGCCGGCGCCGTTACGATGGTAGCGGGACTGGTGATCGTTCCGATCGTTAGTTTGATCACGCCGAAGATGAACAAGGCATATGTGGATGAGATATTTACCTGTTATGATGCAACGGTTACGGTTCACCGTACCAATTCGTTGGAGGAGTAAGGGATAGAAATGTCCAAAAGGGGAATTGTTCGAGTAATAGTGTTTGCAATTGTTTGCAGTCTGTTGAATGTGGTCGGCAGATTAGTTTCCAATGCGCTGAGTTTACCGCTTTGGCTGGATTCTGTCGGCACCGTCATCATGGCTTATTCTTATGGGCCCTTCAGCGGGGCCTTGGTCGGCGTGACCGGGAATATCATGATCGGTTTTAATGATACGGTTTCGACGATCTATGCACTTACGAGCATTGCGATCGCGATCGTGGTCGGCTATGCCGGAAGAAAAGGACATCTGAATGAGCTGTTCGGTGTCTTTTCAATCAGCGTTCTTTTAACCGTCGTTTCCGTCGTGGTTTCGGTCCCGGTAAACTATTTGTTTTACGAGGGATCCTGCAATAATATCTGGGGCGACGGTGTTTATCATTATCTTATGGAGCAGGATGTGCCGCCCGTCGTGGCGTGTACCATCGGTGAGTTTTATATGGACTTTCTGGACAAACTCATCACGATGCTGATCCTGTATTTCCTCATTCATCTCAGAAGATTTTATTATAAGAAGACCGGGAGAGAGAACGAACCGGAAAAAGAACAGGTGAAGGCTGTTGCGATCTTTTTGGCGACCGCCGCTGCTTTTGTGTGCTTGAGTGAGCCGGTCATGGCCGAGGACGATCTGGATTTTTATGTCGAAACGGTTTATAACCAGGACGAAGGTCTTACCTGCGGTACGGCCAATGACATTGCGGAGACCGGTGACGGGATTCTCTGGATCGGAACCTATGCGGGTCTGTATCGCTATAACGGTACGGAGTTTCGTCTCATGCAGCAATATGAGAGCGTGCGTAACGTAAACTGTCTGTATGTGGACGAAGAGGGCAGAATGTGGATCGGAACCAACGATAACGGCCTTTCCATCTGTATCAACGAAGAGATCGCGAATGTTTTGGATGAATCGAGCGGTCTGGTGTCCAATTCGGTGCGTGACATCATCTGCTGTTCGGACGGAAAGTATTACATCGGTACGTCCGGTGCCATGCAGGTCGTGGAGCTGCGCGGTGGTGTGAAGCTTTTGGATACCATTGACGAGGTCAATTACGCATACCGCCTCAGTGCGGATGAAAACGGCCATGTGGCTGCCGTTACGAACGACGGTCAGCTGTTTATATTGAAGGATCAAGAAGTGATCTGTTCTGCGGATACCGGGCATGATCAGGAGATCTTTACGTATTGTACGTTTGATGAGAATGGTGTGTTATATGCGGCAACGAGTGCCGGACGGATCTTAAACGGCTCGATCGAAGGAGATGAGATCGTTTGGAGCAAGAAGGTAAGAATGTGTTCGCAGCGACAGGCGGTCAACGGGATCTTGCTTGAGGAAAATCGTATGATCGTGTGTCAGGATACCGGTGTCGGATATTTTGACGCGAACGGTCGTTTTGTGCAGCTTCCGAGTCAGGGGTTTGATAATTCCATTGACAGTATGGTAAAGGATTATCAGGGCAATTACTGGTTTGTATCCAGCCGGCAGGGCATCATGCGTCTGACACATGCCATGTTTACGGATTATTACCGCATTGCGGAGTTGGAACCGCGTGTGGTAAACGCTGTGGTGAAATGGAGAAATTCCCTCTATATCGGTACGGATACCGGGATGGATATCATCAATCTGACGACGAAAAAAGCGGAAACTTCTCAACTGCAGGAGGAACTTGAGGGCGTAAGGATCCGTTGTGTTTCCACAGATGAACATGACAATCTTTGGATCAGTACCTATTCCAAAGGTCTTATCTGCGTGAGCCCGACGGACAAGGTGAAGTATTATAACAGCAGCACCGATGAAAACTTCGGCGATTGGGCGCGTCTGACACTCACATTATCGGACGGGTCAGTGGCTGCGACGAGTGATACCGGTGTGTGCTTTTTGGAAAACGGAAGATTGGAGGCACATATCGAACAGGGCGATGCCCTTGGGACATCCATGGTGCTCTGTTTGTTGGAAACATCGGATGGAACGGTGATGGCAGGTACGGACGGCGACGGTATCGCACTGATCCGCGATCGGAAGGTGGTAAGACGTCTTAAGAGAGAAGACGGTCTTTCTTCCGGCGTTATCCTTCGTCTGATCGAAAGCAAGCGGACCGGCGGCATTTATATCGTAACGAGTAACGGTCTGAATTATATGGATGAAAACGGCGTGATCCGACAGCTTTCCAACTTCCCGTATTACAACAACTACGATATTTGGCAGAGAGGCGACGGAACCTTATTCGTCTTAAGCAGTGCCGGTATTTACGTGGTAAATGAAGATGACCTTCTTTCGGAAGAGGAAAGTCTGAACACGGAGCTCATGGATGCAACAAGCGGTCTGGACGGCTCCATTACAGCAAATTCCTGGTCCTATGAAAATGATAAAAATGAACTGTTTTTCTGTTGCGACACCGGTGTTTACATGCTGGATATGAACAACTATGTGGGAGACTGGAATTCCTATCGTATGCGTGTTTCCGCAATCGAATTGGATGGTGTATATCATCAGATCTTTTCCGGTGAAGAGACCAACGTTCCCAGTTCCACGGACAAGATCGAGATCTTCCCGGAGATCATCAACTTTACGACGCAGAATCCGAATGTCAGATATCAGTTACAGGGATTTGACACAAAGAAGACCGTGATCAAACAGGATGAGCTCTCCAGTCTTACCTATACCAACCTCCCTGCAGGGGAATACGACTTCGTTTTGGAAGTCTTGGATGATAAGGGAAAGACCATTGAGAAGAGTACCTGTAAGATCGTGATGCAAAAAGAGATCTACGACAATCCCTGGTTTAAGGTCTACATGATCGTTGTCGGCATGCTGGCGGTCGCATGGATCACCTGGTTTGTTGCCAGAAAACGACTTCAGGATCGCTTGAAGCTGCAGCAACGCGAAATCGACCTGGCCAAGAAACAGGTCGAGATGGGCAATGTCACCATTTTGGCTATCGCGCGTGCGGTCGATGCAAAGGACGAAAGAACGAGTCAGCATTCCTTCCGTGTTTCCGAGTATTCCGTGATGATCGCAAAGAAGCTGGGACTTCCGGATGAGGATTGCGAGAACTTACGAAAGGCAGCTCTCTTACACGACATCGGTAAGATCGGTATTCCGGACAGTATCTTAAAGAAACCGGACAGGCTTACGGATGAAGAATACAAGATCATGAAGAGTCATGTGGAGAAGGGTGCGGAGATCTTAAAGGATCTGACCTTTATCGACCATTTGAACGATGGCGTGCTCTATCATCATGAGCGTTATGACGGAAAAGGATATACGCACGGATTAAAAGGAAAAGACATTCCGCTCTTTGGACGGATCATCGGTGTTGCCGATGCGTTTGATGCCATGACGGCGGATCGTGTATATCGGAAACAGTTGGATTTCGACTTTGTGCTTGATCAGTTGCACAAGGGACGAGGTGTGCAGTTTGATCCGGAAATTTTGGATATTTTCCTGGCACTTATCGAAGACGGCAGTATTGATGTGGAAGCTTTGTACGGAGTGAAGTGGGATGACAAAAAAACTGACTAATCAACAGATCATAGTGATGGTGACGTTTCTTACCTGCGCACTGCTTTTGCTGATCGTGCTGGTCGGGAAATCACAGCTGCTTCATGAAAAGCAGAAGAAGGAATCGATCAAGGTCGGGTTTCTTTACGACGGAGATGAGTCCACGCCCTATACCTACAATTTCATCCGTTCTCAGTCGGATGTGGAATTGCAGTTTGGCGCGCGTGTGACTACGGTCGTAAGAAGCAATGTGACCGTCGAAGACTGTGAAACGATGTTAAACGAACTCATCGATGAGGGGTGTGACCTGATCTTTTGCAACAGCTACGGCTTCGGTGAAACGACCAAGAAGTTAGCGGTGCAGCACCCGGATATTCAGTTTTGTCAGGCGACCTGCGACAATGCAAATACGGAGCCGGTGGTTTCCAATTATCACACCTTCATGGGGGAGATCTACGAGGGAAGATACCTGGCCGGCGTCGTTGCGGGGATGAAACTAAAGGAAATGATCGACAACGATGAGATCACGGAACGTGAGGCGGTGGTCGGTTATGTTGCGGCCTTTCCCTATGCCGAAGTGATCTCCGGTTATACGGCGTTCTTTATGGGAGTCAGAAGAGAAGTGCCGACGGCTACCATGCGCGTAAAATATACGAATTCCTGGTCGAATTACAACCTGGAAAAAGAATATGCGTCTCAGATGATCGAAGAAGGGTGCGTCCTCATCTCACAGCATTCGGATACGAACGGACCGGCTGTAGCCTGCGAGGAGTCCGGAAAGAATGTTTTCCATGTGGGATATAACAAGAGTATGTTGGATGTGGCACCGACCACGTCTTTGGTCAGCTGCAGGATCAACTGGACGCCCTATATGACGGCCGCGGTTTCCGCTGTGCTGGACGGAGAGAAGATCGAAAATGAAACGGGCGGCCATGTGCACGGCAACGATGTCGGCGCAGGGTTGAAAGATAACTGGGTACAGATCCTGGACAGAAATACCCTGATCGTAACGGAGAAGACGGAAGAGAAGTTGCAAAGCCTGATCACGGAGATGGAGAATCATACCATTAACGTGTACTACGGAAACTATACCGGAACGGATCCTTACGATCCGACGGATACGATCGATCTGACACAACCGTATCAGGAAAATGAAAATGCTTCGGCGCCGAGTTTTCATTATGTTTTAGATGATGTGATCATCGTAGAAGACTGATCGTGATATCACAGAAGAATGATCGTCGCCGATGGATCGTCAGAATTGGATTCTGAGGACTTTTGTATATGTGAAACATACGCAAAGGTCCTTTTTTATACCCTTTCGCAAGTTGAGAAATCCTATCATTTACTCTGTTGACAGTAAGTAGCGGTATTTAATATAATAACTTCGTAAAAACAACATATGAATATTTGTTCATATGTTTGTTAAAGCTGAGGAGCAGGCACGAACCTTCTTTTTCCGGGAAGGAAGTGCGGAAAGGACAGGTATGGAACAGGAAGAATTTTTGAAGATCAGCAACGTGCACAAGGCCTACGGTTCCGGAGAGTCTAGGCAGGAAGTTTTGAGAGGAATGGATTTTACGGTAAAGAAGGGAGAGTTTTGTGTCCTCCTCGGACCGTCCGGTTCGGGGAAATCCACCTTGTTAAATATCATAGGCGGGATCGACAATGCCGATGAAGGGTATATTTCCATCAACGGAGATAAGTTAGAGGACATGAATGAGCGCGCGCTTACGATGTACAGAAGAAAGCATTTGGGATATGTATTTCAGCTTTACAATCTGATCCCGAATCTGACGGTCAAAGAAAACATTGAGGTGGGCGCGTATCTTTCGGATAAAGCGCTGGATATCGATGAGCTTTTGCATACCCTGGGGCTTTATGAGCACCGGCATAAACTGCCGAATCAGCTTTCCGGCGGACAGCAGCAGAGAACCAGTATCGGGCGTGCGATCATCAAAAACCCCGATATCCTGCTTTGCGATGAGCCGACGGGTGCACTTGATTACAATACGTCGAAGGAAATCTTAAAGCTCATTGAGGATGTGAACCAAAAGTACGGAAACACCATCATCATGGTAACGCACAATGAGGAGATCCAACACATGGCGGATCATACGATCAAGCTGCGTGACGGACAGGTTCGTAAGAATATCATCAATGAAAACAAGGTGAGTGCAGTCGATCTGGATTGGTAAGACATACGGAAGAAAGAGGAGTGAAGATGAGAAATCCGCTTAGAAAAAGACAGCTTCGAATGTTGGGACGCGATTGGAAAAAATATGCGGTTTTGTTCTTTTTACTGGTGATCACTATCGGGTTTGTGGCAGGTATGTTTGTTGCAAACGACAGCATGGAATATGCGGCCGACGAAGCTTTTGAAAAATACAATATAGAACACGGACACTTTGAACTGAAGAAGAAAGCTACGGAGGAGCTGCGCGAGGATTATGAGGATCTGGGGATCACGATCTACGAGCAGTTTTATAAGGACTTCGATGAGGATGTCGACGGAGACGGCGAAAAGGACGCCAAGATCCGCGTGTTCAAGGTGAGGGAGGAAGTAAATAAGGCCTGTTTGATGGAAGGAGAATTCCCGCAGGCGGAAGGCGAGATCGCGATCGACAGAATGCATGCCGATAATCAGGGCATTGCCGTCGGAGATACGATCCTTTTAAACAAGAAAGAAATGAAGGTGACGGGGCTTGTGGCATCGTCCGATTACAGTACGCTGTTTGAGAATGCGACAGACATCATGTTTGATGCCCTGACCTTTGATATAGGTTTTGTGACCGGCGAGACGTACGATAAGCTCTATCACAAACAGAATTATCAATATGCATTTATGTACAACGACCCTCCGGTCACGGATGACGAAAAGAGCGATGCGGCGGAAGAACTTGCGGAGGATCTTGCCGTACTTGCGGCTACCGGCGGGTATACGTCCGATAAGGATGAGGCCGAAGAACTGAAGGATAACGTTGAGGAATGGACGGATTATCTGGAGGAGATCGAGGATAAGGCAGATCACGCCAAAGAGTTAAAGGAAGAGCTCGAGGAGGAACAAGCTGCCTTGGAAAAGAAGGCATCCGATCCGCAGGTTGTGATGAACATTTTGATGAAGGCCGGTTACGATCAGATGGCGATGCTCACCATGTCGCAGAGTCAGATCGCGGGAATCGTAAAAAAGGCGCTCATTACGGATGAAATGCAGGCAAAGATCGATGAACTAAAAGAACTCGGCGATTACCTGGAAGGTGAAGAGGATCAGATCGATGAGACGATAGATCGCCTTGAAGAATTGGAAGAATATGAGGACCATACCAACGAGCTTACGGATTTTGTGCCGGAATACGCGAATTCCGCGATTCATTTTGCGCCGGATGATTTTGGCAGAGACAAGACGATGGTCGAGATCTTGCTGATCATTTTGGTTGCGCTGCTTGCCTTTATCTTCGGTGTTACCGTAAACAACATCATCGTAAACGACGCGGCGGTCATCGGAACGCTTCGTGCCTCCGGTTACACCAAGGGAGAGCTGGTACGTCATTATACGTTTTTGCCGATCTTTATATCGTTGCTCGCGGCTCTGATCGGAAATGTGATGGGCTATACTTACTTTAAATATACTGTGGCCGATATGTATTACAATTCCTACAGTCTGCCGAAGTACGAAACGATTTGGAATGCCGATGCGTTTGTGAAGACGACCGTGATCCCGGTCATCTTATTGGTTGTGATCATTGTCTTGATCGTATCTTCCAAATTGCAGATCGAGCCGTTAAAGTTTTTACGCCGTGACCTGAGTAAGTCAAAGCGCAAGAGAGCGGTACGTTTACCAAATTTCAGATTTCTTACAAGGTTCCGTTTGCGTGTGTTCCTGCACAGTTTTTGGGATTATCTGGTACTGTTTTTGGGTATCTTCTTTGTGGCGTTCTTATTGACGTTTTCCGTTGGAATGCCGGCAACACTGAACAATTATCAGGGCAGGTTTGTATCGCTGATCATGGCGGATTATCAGTATATTCTGCGCGACTGGCAGGATGAGGACGATAAGCCCATACGGACAAAGAACGAGGATGCCGAGCAATTCTGTATGGACAGCCTTAAGACGATCGACGGTGTACATGTGGATGAGCCGATCACGGTATACGGATATGGAGAGGATAGTAAGTATTTCGATGTATCCGATGAGTTAGCGGAGGCTAACGATGATCTTCCTTCCGATACGGAAGCGGCGGTTTGCATATCAAAGGCTTATGCCGATAAATTTGAGTTGGAAGTCGGCGATATCGTTACGCTGAAAGAGTCGTATACGTCTGATACACACACCTTCTTTGTACAGGAAGTGAACGATTATGAGGCGGAGCTGGCGATCATGATGCCGATTGAGAGATTCCGGAAGGTATTTGAACTGGAGCGCGGAGAGTTTGACGGCTTTATCAGTTCATCCGAGATCACGGATCTGGATGATGACAATGTCCTTACGGTGATCACGCTCGATGATTATACGAAGATCGTGAACCAGCTGAATCATTCGATGGGTTCTATGATGGCGTATTTCAGCTATGCACTTGTCGTTATGGCAGCGCTTCTCATCTACCTTTTGACGAAGCTTATCATAGAGAAAAACCAGACGTCCATTTCGATGGTCAAGGTGCTTGGCTATACCAATGGCGAGATCAACCGGATCTATGTGTATCTGACCACGCTCGTTGTTGTGATCTGTACGCTTTTGGGCGCCGTCATCAGTGTGTTTGCGCTCGATGGGATCTGGAATCTGTACATGTACGCGATGAACGGATGGTTCGGTATGTATTTCGGGAAACCTGAGTTTATCCGGGTGCTTCTCAGTATCCTGATCGCTTATCTGATCATTTCCGTGATCGATATGGCAAGGATCAAGCGGATCCCGCTTACGGAAGCACTGAAAAACGTGGAATAAATCATCTTCATTCCGCAATCGCTATTGAAATTCCACGAGGTTTTTTGGTACGATAGTAGAGACAGAAGAATCAGTTGATAAGCATCCGGGTCGACGCCTATGCCCGATCCGGATGTTCTTATGTTTGGAGTACCATGGCAAAGAAACCCGTTGTAGGCATTTTGGCGCATGTAGATGCCGGTAAGACAACTTTATCTGAGGGCATGCTCTATGAAAGCGGCATGATCCGTTCCTTGGGTCGCGTGGACCATAAGGACGCTTATTTGGATACCTTTCGCCTCGAGCAGGAGAGAGGTATTACTATTTTCTCGAAGCTTGCAAGGGTGAGCTTTCGCGACATGGAAATGACGCTTCTCGATACACCGGGACACGTCGATTTTTCGGCGGAAACGGAGCGGACGCTGCAGGTGCTCGATTATGCGATCCTTGTGATCTCCGCCACGGACGGGGTGCAGGCGCATACCCGTACGCTTTGGGAACTTCTTACGGAGTACGGGATCCCGACCTTTATCTTCATCAATAAGATGGATCTGGCCTTGCAGGAACTGACGGCCGCTTCTTTGGAGAAGGCGTTTTTCACCTCTCCAAAGTCCCTTGCGGACAAAGAACGTGCTTATGTCACATCGGTGCAAGATAAGATCGTAAAAGAGCTGCAAAAGGAGCTTTCGGAAGGCTGTATCCCGTTTCCTACGGAAAAGGGCATGGGAATCGTGACGCGCAGGGAGTTTGCGGAATCTGCGGCGATGACGGATGAAGCCGCAATGGAAGAGTTTTTGGAACATGAGACACTGACCGGGGAAACCGTGAGGTCTCTCATTGTGGAGAGAAAGGTATTTCCCGTATATTTCGGCGCCGCACTTTCTTTGTACGGTGTGGAAGAGTTTTTGAAGGGCCTTAGCACCTATACGTCGGATATGACCTATCCGGAGGACTTCGGTGCCAGGGTCTATAAGATCGCAAGAGACGAAAAAGGAAACCGTTTGACGTACTTAAAGGTGACGGGCGGTGTATTGAAGGTAAAAGGACTGCTTTCAGAGGAAAAGGTGGAGCAGATCCGTTTGTATTCGGGCAATAAATTCGAAGCCGCGGGAGAGATCCATGCCGGCGGGATCTGTGCGGTGACAGGGCCTGTGACGACCTTTCCCGGGCAGGGGATCGGCATCGAAGAGGATGGGTCGGAGCCCGTTCTTTCTCCGGTCATGACCTATCAGATGGTGTTAGCGGATGATAACGCGATCGATATGATGCAGCTGTATGAGCGTTGCAAGGAGCTGGCGGAAGAGGATCCGACGCTTAACATTACCTGGAACGATGCGCTTTCCGAGATCCATGTGCAGGTTATGGGCAAGATCCAACTCGAGATCCTAAAGGATTCCATAGAGGAACGGTTTGGAGCCAAGGTCGAGTTTCAGGCGGGCCGGATCGTATATAAGGAAACCGTGAAGGATACGGTGGTCGGGATCGGGCATTTTGAGCCGCTTCGTCATTATGCGGAGGTGCAGCTCAGACTGGAGCCGTTGCCGCGCGGAAGCGGTGTGATCTTCGATTCGGAGGTTTCCACGGATGTATTGGATCTGAACTGGCAACGACTCATTATGACGCATGTCATGGAACGGCGCCATCCGGGAGTTTTGACAGGCTCTCCGTTAACGGATGTCAGGGTAACGCTTTTGGCAGGTGCCGCAAGCGTAAAGCATACCGTAGGGGGAGACTTTAGGCAGGCAACGTACCGTGCGATCCGCCAGGGACTGATGCAGGCCATGACGAACGGAAATGCCGTGCTTTTAGAGCCTTATTACAGTTTTTCTTTGTCCGTGCCGACCCAGATGGTGGGGCGGGCCATGACGGATATTCAGAATATGGCCGGGCGTTTTGATACGCCTTTGACACAGGGAGATGAGACGGTCCTTACGGGACGGGTGCCGGTATCGACGGCGCTCGATTATATGGCGGAAGTTTCGGGCTACACCGGAGGAAAGGGACGTTTGCAACTAAAGGCGGACGGATACGATGTCTGTCACGATCAGGAGGAGGCCGTGGCTAAGGTCGGTTACGATGTGCTGCGCGATGAACGCCATCCCACCGGATCGGTATTTTGCCAAAACGGTGCGGGAGTCTATGTGCCCTGGGACGAAGTGGAGCGCATGAAGCATACGGATTACGAGAAGCTTGGCGAAGAAGCTTCCGAGGAAGCGATGCTTGCGGGTGCGATGAACCGGGCAAAGGGCTATCGGGCCCCGAGCGGCAATATGGACAAAGAACTCGAAGCTATTATGGAGCGGGAATTCGGTGCGGCATTAAGGAAGCGCCATGCGGCGAGTCATGCGCGTTATGTAAACCAATCGGGCAGGGGCGATACCGGTGGCAAGAAGATCAAGGATTCCGGAGAGAATTACCGGTCGTATATGGAAAAGAATCCGCAGGCTCCCGTGAAATATCTTCTTGTGGACGGGTACAATATTATTTTTGCAAAGCATAAGGGTGTGGGGCTTTCCGATGCAAAGGATCTGGATTTTGCCAGAAACGAGCTGATGGATAGGCTCTGCGATTATCAGGGATATACCGGTGAAGAAGTGATCCTGGTCTTTGATGCCTATAAGGTAAAGGGGCATAAAGAAGAAGTCTGTGAGTATCATAACATTCATCTGGTGTATACGGCAGAAGCGGAGACGGCGGATGCCTATATTGAAAAGACATCCAAAAAGTTAGTCGGTGCTAACTCTAAGGGCGCAAGGAATCATGTGCGTGTGGCAACATCGGACGGACTGGAGCAGATGATCATATTGGGCAACGGTGCGATCCGTGTGAGTGCGCCGGAGTTTTTGAAAGAATTGGATGATGTGCGTGAGAAAAACAGGGAGAAATATCATCTCTAGGAGCACAAAAATGGTATAATGAATGAGTGGCAAGCCATGGAAAGAGGATAGAGACATGGAAGTAATGCGAAGAAGCGATCAAAAGAAGGAAGACACCTGGGCATTGGAGGATCTGTATGTTTCGGAGTCCGCATGGGAAGCGGACGGGATGCGGATCGAATTTGCCATGGGAGAACTGGAAGCCTTTGACGGACAGATCACATATGATGCGAGAAAGCTGTTGGAATGCTTGCAGCTTTTGGAAGAGACACAGACGATCCTGGATTCTTACTACAGTTATGCCATGCAGTATTATCATCAGGATACGACGGAACCGCATTATCAGGC
>JAILOQ010000143.1 GCA_024690725.1 Lachnospiraceae bacterium | reverse complement strand
CAGCAGGGGAGAGACAGTAAAGATTGCGCAAACTCTTCTTAACAACGAAGGCTATACACTTGCGGTGGACGGCATATTCGGACCCAAGACGGAAGAAGCGGTCAAAGACTTTCAAGCAAAACACATTGAGACTTGCCAGATGGTAGACGGTATCATCGGCAAGCGCACATGGTCGGCTCTGACCCGAAAGGGTTAAGCATATATTTCTCCTAGGGGGCGAAAGCCCCCGATTGCTTACAACCGATGGGCGGTTTCCACGAGGTGTTGCGACCAAAAAACGAATAAGGAGGTTATTATTCCCTTAATATTTGTTAGTAGGAAAGACCGCCTGTCGGTTTAAGAAAGGCACCTGAAAGGGTGTCTTTTTTTATTTTTTCAAAAAAAGTGGGACAGAATTGGGACAGACCCCCGACAAACCCAGTGTTTATGCGGTGTTAGTATGGGTTCAAGTCCCATCTTCCGCATATTTTGAGAAATCCCCGATTTGCAAGGAATACACGAAAAGCCTTGTAAATACGGGGTTTTTCTATTGCAGATTCCCCCTGTACCCGTCCCAACGTCCCATTTCCCACAAAGCCCTATCTATTAAGGAACTGTCAGTGGCTGATTCTGTGATCATGACAAATCCCATAGAACATTTTTATTCACAACACTTATTCTTTTTGCTGCTTATACTGTCTGCGAATGTTTCTTTTCCATTATGACTATGTTATGATTCTGATTGGCGATACTTTTTATGGAGGTGTCACGCTATGATGAAAATGCATATTGAAATGGATGAAAATAAAATCCTTAGAGATGGGAAATATGATATTGGCAAAATAAATAGTTATCTTGATAAAGCCTTTGCCAAAAGGGATATGACTAAGGATTCTGATGATTGGTATACTAATGGAAACTTTACCACATGTGGTTTGCTCATACTTAAGCTTTCTGAAACTGAATGGTTTAAGGATAATGTAAAAGAATGGTTGTGGATGGATACTTCTGATTCCGGTATTGATGATCTGAAGGTATTCTACTGTAAGGAGAAAAGCAAAGATTATGTGTAATATTATAAATATAAAAGTCGGAGATCGAAATGTCAGGGTCGCTGATATTAAACAAAAATACATATATAATATTGCGGATGCCGCAAAGAAATGCAGATATATAGATCGTATTGTGCTTTTTGGCTCCAGTACTATGGAAAGATGCAAAGAATCATCTGATATAGATATTGCAGTCTTCGGATCCGCTCCCAAGGGGAGGGCACTTACTTCAAAAAGCTTTATAGACTTCGCAGGACAGCTTTATGCATTTGACGATTATAGTCAGGCGTACGATATATTATATTTTAAAACCGGCACACATAATAACGCGAGTATTATGAATGATATAGAGAATGGTGAGGTAATATATGTCAGGCAGGAATAGTGCAACACTTGAACTAAATAAATTACAGATAAAGGCTGACATTGTTGTAGCAGACAGCACTTTACAGCAGGCCAAGCAATCAAAACCCAAGCTGGCGAAATACCTTAAAGGACAGGTTGGATATCATTTGCAGCAAGCAGCAGAGAAACTGATCAAAATTCAGATTTATAAATCAGGTGTTCCGGTTGATAATGCTAAACTATATAAGCATGATCTTCAATATATTATCAATTATGCAGCTTCAAAGAATATTACTCTCATAATTCCTGATTATGTTTTGAAGAATGCTATGGTTATTTCTTCTTGGGAAGCTGAAGGCAGATATGATGTTCATATTGTAGTGAAATTTCCTCAATTAGAGAAAGCATATGCTGTGATTTCTGAGTGGTATAAGCAAATGGAAAAATCGCTTTAAAAAGTGGCGTGACACTATGTTTTTGGGTGTGGTGAAATCTTCAAGTCCCATCTTCCGCATATTTTGAGAAATCCCCGATTTGCAAGGAATACACGAAAAGCCTTGTAAATACGGGGTTTTTCTATTGCAAGAAAAGATGTTCTAAACAACCCTCACAGCCGTAACATTTGACCACTACAAAGATAGAGTTTTTATATGGCTGGTTTAATATGCCAGGGGATTGATTTTCCCAGAATCCATGGTAAAACTGCTTCTTCCGGGATTCATGATCGATCTAATCCTTCCACTCCTTTAATCTTGAAAACTATTGACAAAACTACCGAACGGTAGTAATATTCCAAACAAGCGGTAATATATACTTCAGATGATTATATCAAAATATAATGCATGATTATTTCAAAATGAGACCGTGTTAGTGCTGATAGAAAGGTAAAATATCATGAATGATAGAAAGAACGAAATAATTAAGGCAACACTTGAGCTTGCTGCAGAAAATGGTCTTCGTACAGTTTCTATGCAGCAGATAGCAAGTAAAGTTGGTATAACAAAAGCTTCTCTCTATAATCATTTTTCTTCAAGGGATGAGATAGTGGAAGAAATGTATGTGGTCCTCAGGGATATGTCAAAAAAGAAAGCATCCTTGGGCGGCATAGATTACGATAAGTTGGGCAAGCAAGTTTCTCTGAAGGATATTCTGATGGGAGCAGTCAGCTCTTACCGAAGTATGGTAAATGATCCGGATATGTTTCTTTTCTACAAGGTTATCATGTCTGAACGAACCATCAATAAGGTTGCAGCAGAGATAATGGCGAAAGAAACTGAAACAATGATAAATGCTACAAAGAGTTTATTTTATGCGCTGGAAGTGAAGAAGATAGCACACTTTGATGATCCGGATTCGGCAGCATTTTCATTTGCAATGACAGTTCACGCTATACTTGATTATGAGTCTGACCTGAAGGCCTCAGGTTTAGATAATAAGCCGGAAATGATGAGTGGTTTTATTGAAGAGTTTTGTAGGATATATGGAAAAAAGGAGAAAAAAGATGAGTAAAGAAGATAATAAAAAGAAGCTGATCAATTGGCTTGGGCTTATAGGAATAATACAACTTATTTCCTATACAGCAGCGATTATTTTTTCTCCAATGGCATTTCCGGGTTATGACTGGAAATCTATGGCTGCCAGCGACCTATCTGCAATGGATGCTCCTTCAAGAATTTTGTGGGATCAGCTGTCTGCTTTTTACAATGTTGGAAGTGTTGCATGCGCTACATGTGTATCGATATATGTTTCTGAAAAGAAAATATCGACGAAATTATTTAGACTTGGAGTATATCTTTTTACGATCATGAACTGGATATCCAATGTTGGATATAAGATGTTCCCTCTCAGCGATTCAGGTAAGGATATAGCTGGCTTCCGGGAGATAATGCACATGGTAACAACTGCTACCGTAGTGCTACTTTCCATTGTATCGCTTGTTCTTTTGATAATAGTCGGATGCAAGAAGAAAGAAATGAGAGGCATCGGAATATGGGCAATAATTGCTCTTATACTTATGTTTGCCGGTGCAATTGGAAGTGGCGCGGTACCACCAGAGTATTTCGGAATCTTCGAAAGATTTAGTACATTTTCAGCAGTTGGTTTTAATGCTGTTCTAGGAGTATATTTATTCAAGGGTTTTAATAATCAGGAAAACTGGTGCATATGAAGATACCCCGGCTTTTAGGCGGGGGTCTTTCTATTGCACTGCGTTGTGATCTACCGTAACATATCATACATATATCATTGAAGGCCGTTCTTTTTCCCGGAAGCGTGTAATGTGGTAAAATATTACATGGAACGTTATCTTTTATGGAGATAAGATGTGGAAAAAGAACGACTGATCTTTCATGTGGATGTGAATAGTGCGTTTCTCTCGTGGGAAGCGGTGGAGCGGTTAAAGAACGGAGAGACTCTCGACCTTCGTACGGTTCCGTCGTGTGTGGGCGGCGATCCGGAAAGCCGCAGGGCGATCGTTTCCACGAAATCGATCCCGGCGAAGAAGTATGGGATCGTGACGGGAGAGGCAGTGGCTTCGGCACTCAGGAAGTGTCCGGAGTTAATTGTTGTGCAGCCGCATTTTTCTTTGTATAAGCGGATGTCCCATGCATTTAAGGAGATCCTCAGAGAATATACGCCGGTGGTAGAGTCTTTTTCCATCGATGAAGTGTTTATGGATATGAGCGGGATGCAGTTAATGTATCCGGATCCCATACAGACGGCGCATGATATCAAAGACCGGATCAGGGATGAACTGGGATTTACCGTGAATGTCGGTGTGGCGAACAACAAGCTCTGTGCTAAGATGGCGAGTGATTTTGAAAAGCCGGATCGGGTGCACACGTTGTTTCCGGATGAAGTGGAGCGGAAAATGTGGCCGCTTCCGGTACGGGAACTGTTCGGCTGCGGAAGGGCGACGGCGGAGAAGCTTGAGCATATGCAGATCCGCACGATCGGCGATCTGGCAATGACGGATATTTCCGTATTGGAGGCAAAATTCGGAGAACGGACGGGAGAGTATCTGTACCGGGCCTCGCGCGGATCGGATGACAGTGAGGTGAGCGCGGAGATCGCCGATGCAAAAAGCTATGGCGTGGAGACGACGACCGAAGAGGATTTAAGAGACCTTACGAGTATCAACCATCTTCTTTTGGCACAGGCGGATGTGGTCGGTTCCAGGCTTCGTGCAGATGAAGTGAAGGCATATTGCATTACGGTAACGTATCGTACCAACGATTTCAAGCGTCGTTCGCACGGAAGAAAGCGGAAGGTTTCTACGGATATTACCGAGGAGATCTATGAGGATGCCGTGAAGCTCATGAAGGAGTTTTGGGGCGGAGAGCCTGTGCGGCTCGTGGGGATTTCCGCGTCCGATATCGATAAGGACGGCTTTGAGCAGATGTCGCTTTTTGACGAGGGAGACCGCGAGAAACAAAAACGTCTCGACCGGGCACTCGACGAGATCAGAAACCGCTACGGCAACGACAGCGTGGTACGTGCGGGCGTCGGTGCATTTCGCGCGGAACGCAAGGATTGACGTTCGGTTGAAAAATAGGCTTAAAACGTGTATGATAGAAGTGATATGTAAGTTAGCGAAGGATAACCAATGAAGAAGTTGAGAATATCGTACAACTCGCCTGTCGTATTGAATTTCGTTTTTGTGTGTCTGGTTGTTTTACTACTGGGGATACTGACCGGCAGTGAGAGTACGCGAGCACTGTTCATGACCTATCGGTCATCGTTAAAAAATCCATTGACATATGTTCGGTTCTTTACGCATGTCTTAGGGCATGCCGATTGGGCCCACTTTATCGGAAACGCATCCTATCTGCTTTTGCTGGGACCGATGCTGGAAGAAAAATACGGCTCCGAGACGCTGTTGGAGATCATCGGGATCACGGCGTTTGTCACGGGGGTTGCGAATTTCATTCTTTTTCCGGGTACGGCTCTGTGCGGCGCAAGCGGTGTGGTCTTCGCATTTATCATTCTTGCATCCTTTACGGGATTTGGGGAAGGTGAGATTCCCCTGACCTTTCTTTTGATCGCAGTGATCTATATTGGGCAACAGGTGTATGAAGGCCTGGCTTTTTCGGATAATATTTCCAACACGACGCACATTGTGGGTGGATTTGTCGGCTCTCTGGTCGGCTATATATTAAACAAAAGAGCAAGTTACTGATGCTCTTTCGGAGGACGAATTGTGAGTAAATATATTTTGAGTTGTTGTTCCACGGCGGATATTACGCAGGAGATCTTTGATAAGAGAGATATTCATTATGTCTGCTTTCATTTTGAACTGGACGGTGTGGAGTATGCGGACGATCTTGGAAAGTCGGTGCCGTTTTCGGAGTTTTATCAGAAGATGGTAGACGGTGCGATGACCAAAACATCGCAGGTTAATGTGGAAGAGTACGTTGACTATTTCGAGCCCTTTTTAAAAGAAGGGAAGGATATTTTGCATCTGACGCTTTCCGGCGGTATTTCCGGTGCGGTTAATTCCGCCAATATCGCGCGGGATGAGCTTTCCGAAAAGTATCCCGACAGAAAGATCTATGTCGTGGATTCTTTGGCGGCATCCTCCGGTTACGGTCTGTTGATGGATCGGCTGGCAGATCTTCGCGATGAGGGGAAGACGATCGATGAGGTATATGAGTTTGCAGTTGCTAACCGTTTGAAGTTGCAGCACTGGTTCTTTACGTCGGATCTGACCTTCTTTATCCGAGGAGGGCGTGTGTCGAAGGCGGCCGGTGCATTTGCGGGAGCGCTCAATATCTGTCCGCTTCTGAATGTGGATTCTCAGGGAAAGCTGGCGGCACGTGAAAAGATCCGTACAAAGAACAAGGTGATCCGCCGACAGGTAGAAAAGATGAAGGAACTTGCCGCAGGCGGGACGGATTACACCGGTAAGGTCTTTATCAGTCAGTCTGCTTGCTATGCCGATGCAAAGGCGGTTGCCGACCTGGTAAAAGAAACCTTTCCGCACATGAACGGGAAACCGCAGATCTTCTCGATCGGTACGACGATCGGTGCGCATACGGGTCCCGGGACGGTTGCACTGTTTTTCTGGGGAGATGAGCGCAAGGATTAAAACACGCAAGGTCGAAACAGCAAAAGACCGAAGTGATAATAAAAATCCTATGTATTTGGGGGATGTATGAAACTAAACGAGTTGCCGAACGGCTCAAAACTGAATGTTGAGATAAAGATCGGAGACAAATCCGGGACGTTTCATGCCATGACGGTGAATCCGACAAAGGCAGGTGTTCTTGTGGTGTTTACCGAGTTTCCGACGGGAAAGAAGATCACGTTCGGCAAGGGAAACATGGAGGTATATTATTACAGAAAGAACCGAAATCCTTTGACGTGGCGTGGTGTGAGCATCACCTATGAAGGCGGATACTACCATATCGTAAGCAAATCGGATGCTGCGAACTTTAACCGGCGCGGTGCGCACAGGATCGCAGTCAGGACCAACGGAACGGCGATGTTTAACGGCGGTTCCCTCCCGGGCTTTATCAAGGATATTTCCATTACCGGTTTTGCTGTGATCGACTTTGAAAAGAAGTATAATCTCGGTGTCGGGGATACGATCGGATTTGCGTTCAGCGACCTTGGCTTTACATTTTCTTTGCGGGGCAAGGTGCGCAGGATAAAGGAAGAAAACGGCGTGCTATACGGTTGTCAGCTCACAAACCAGAACAATGAATTGCGGGAATATCTGGCGAGACGCGAACGAACGAATAAAGCAAAATAGTTTGGTCATGCGTGAACGAACATAGCATATTAGCATAGACGCGAAAGAGAAGGTGATCGTTTGAAAGAAGAATTTGTCTTTATGTCGAAGGATGAGTCACAGAAGCTCTATGGGTTTCGCTATGTGACGGTCGATAAGCCGGTGGCGGTGTTACAGCTGATCCACGGGATGGATGAGCATGTCGGTCGCTATGAGGCATTTACGGAGTATATGGCAGATCGCGGCTTTGTGGTCTACGGACACGATCATCCGGGCCACGGAAAGAGTGTTTCGGAGGTATCCGAGTATGGTTATATGGGCGAGGATCCGACCCTGCAGATGTTGTGGGGCATCCATGCTGTGCGCAAGAGGGCGAAGAAGGATTATCCTGATCTGCCCTTTTTTATGTTGGGACACAGTATGGGATCTTATCTGCTTCGCTGCTATCTGGCCAAATACGGTGATGGCGTAACGGGTGCCGTGATCATGGGGACGGGCTATATTCCGCTCGCAACGACAGCGGCAGGGCTAGCATTCCTACATTCCATGGCAGCGGTGAAGGGCTGGCATTATCGAAGCGAAGCGGCAAGACAGCTTACATATGACTCTTACTATAAGAAATTCGACCTTACCGGCGCGGACAAAGAAAACTCGTGGCTCACGCGCGATGCGGCTTCTGTGGAAGACTATTACAACGATGAGAAGTGTGGTTTTCTCTTTACCTTAAACGGTTACCGGGGACTTTTGGATGCCGTGCAGATGAGCTGCCGGAAAAAGAACGTGGAGCGTATTCCGAAGGATCTTCCACTCTATCTCATGTCCGGTACGGACGATCCGGTGGGCGGCCTTGGTACGGGCGTTACAAAGGTATACGACATGATGATCGAAGCCGGGATCAAGAATGTAAAGATGAAACTGTATGAGGGAGATCGTCATGAGATCCTGCATGACTTTCACAAAGAAGAAGTGTGTCGGGAAATTTCCGAATGGATGGAGGAGTTAGCAAAGGCTAACTAGTGTGCGTATGGAACAATACATTATGGCATTTGATTCCGGAACGACCAGCGTGCGGTGCATTATTTTTGATCGTGAAGGAAACATCAAGAGTATGGCACAAAAGGAATTTACGCAGTATTATCCCAAACCCGGATGGGTGGAACATGATGCGGGCGAGATCTGGGCGTCGCAGATGGCGGTTGCCGTGGAGGCGATGCAAAAGGTCGGTATCAAGGCCGGTGATCTGGCGGCTATCGGGATCACCAATCAGAGAGAGACGACCATTGTATGGGATAAGCATACGGGCGAACCCGTTTGCAACGCCATTGTCTGGCAATGTCGCAGAACTGCGGAATTTGCGGATGAATTAAAAGCCGAGGGGTTAGAGGAGGCTTACCGTAAGAAGACGGGCCTCATGATCGACGCATATTTTTCGGCAACGAAGCTGCATTGGATCTTAGAGAACGTGGAAGGCGCAAGAGAGCGGGCCGAGGCGGGAGATCTTTTGTTCGGTACCGTGGACTGCTGGCTTATCTGGAAGCTGACCGAAGGAAAGGTACATGCGACGGATTACAGCAACGCAAGTCGGACGATGCTCTATAATATCCATACCCTGGAGTGGGATGAGGATATCTTAAAGCGGCTGGATATTCCGAAGTCAATGCTGCCGAAGGTCGTTCCTTCTTCCGGTGTTATCGGAATGACGAGCGCGAGCTTTTTCGGCGGAGAGATTCCGATCGCAGGCGTTGCGGGAGATCAGCAGGCGGCTTTGTTCGGGCAGGCATGTTTTGCATCGGGGGATGTAAAGAACACCTACGGAACCGGCGGATTTATGCTGATGAATACCGGAGACAAGCCGGTGGACAGCAAGAACGGATTGGTCACAACGATCGCCTGGGGTATGGACGATAAGGTGACCTACGCTCTGGAAGGGTCCATCTTCGTGGCGGGTGCTGCGATCCAGTGGCTGCGGGATGAGATGCGCATCATCGATGCGGCGGATGATTCGGAATATATGGCGATGAAGGTAAAGGATACGAACGGCTGTTACGTGGTGCCTGCTTTCACCGGACTCGGTGCGCCGTATTGGGATCAGTATGCAAGAGGTGCCATTGTCGGTCTGACCAGAGGTGTCAGCAAATATCATATCGTGCGGGCGACGCTGGATTCTTTGGCCTATCAGGTGTACGACGTGCTCACCGCGATGGAAGGTGATGCGAACATGAAATTGAACAGTCTGCGCGTGGACGGCGGGGCATGTAAGAACAACTACCTCCTCCAGTCACAGAGCAATATCATCGGAGCTCCGGTGCTGCGCCCCATGTGCGTCGAGACAACGGCGCTCGGTGCATGTTATCTGGCGGGACTGGCTGTATCATACTGGGAAAGCATGGATGAGGTTTGCAAGAATTGGCAGGAAGACAGAAGGTTTTCCCCGCAGATATCACAGGAAGAAAGAGACCGTTCTTTGTCCGGGTGGCATAAGGCGGTGGAGAGCTGCCGAGGCTTCGAAAATGTCTAGACAGAAGCCGTATAATTTTATAAAATCAAGATAGGTGTTTTGCATGGGAATGTAGGTCGGATGCGGGCGGCACTAAAGATAAATGCAGTGCGGATCCGGACAGGCACAGAGAGAAAACACCGATAAGATAAAGTGTTAATACTGGAGGGACAAGCATGAAACAATTTATTGGAAAGAGTGATTCCGGCAATCTGAAGGAAGCACTCAGGGGTGTGGGAGATCCGCAGCTGATCATCATGATCTCAAACGGCGCACAGTTTGAGAAGCATGTGAGCGAACTGCAGGAGCTCTATCCGAATGTACCGAGCATCGGTACGACCGGACATTTTTATTCGAACAAGCTAAAAGAAGGCGGTGTCGGTATTGTTGCAATGAGCCGTGTAAAGGCTGCGGCAGGCGTGATGGACCGTGCGTCGTCGGCGCCGATCTCCGGTATCGCGAATCTCGAGAAGAACTTGCGTGATGTCGGTGCGAGCGCAAGAGATACGGCCGTGATCGATTTTTCGACCGGAAACGATGCAATGGTCCTGACGAGTATGTATTCGGTACTCGAGAAGAAAGAGATCCAGTTGATGGGCGGAACCGCCTTTGACGGTATGGTGTCCTGCAACGGTGTCGTATATAAGGACGCTGCCGCATATCTGGTGGTCAAGAACTTAGACGGCAAGGTAAAGACATACAAAGAAAATATTTATCAGCCCCTGGACGATCAGCGTTATATCGTAAGTAAGGCGGACCGTGCCAGATATTATATGGGCGAGTTGAACGGAAAGAGCGCAAAACAGGTCTATATGGATCTGTTCCATATTCCGGAAAAGGATATTTCCACGCAGACCTTCCAGAATCCGTTCGGAAAGGTTGCGGGCGATGATATCTGCATCGTATCGCTCAAAGAGCCTTCGGGCAGCGGCATCTGCTGCTATCGTCAGGTCAATGATTCCGACGTGCTCACGATGTTACAGGTGGGGGATGTGCCTTCGATCGTACAGGATACGATCTCGCAGATCAAACGGGATTTCACCAAGATCTCCGGTGCGTTTTCCGTCAATTGCGCATTCCGCTATCTCTATTTTTCCGATCTTCATTACTTCGATGATTACCTGAAGGAAATGTCGCAGATCAACGGTTTCTGCGGTTTCGTCGGTAACGGAGAGCACTACAACAGTCGTTTCGTAAATCAGACAATGACTTGCGTGGTATTTGAATAGGAGGGGAAAAAGATGGCATTGTTTAAGAAAAAAGATGCAGCAGAGCAGACGGTAGCGGTTGCGGCTACCTCCGGTAAGCCCGATTACTATCCGGTGCGCTGCGTAGCAAAATCGATCAAGGAATATGAGAAGCAGTTGGTCGTAAAGGAAGTGGATTCTCTGGAAGAGATCCGTATGATCCGGGAATCGTTTGAGAGTGTTTTGGAGGAAGATGAAGCACTCAAAAAGGAAATGGACGGATTCTATGATTCCTTTACTTCGATCGGCGATGCGGCTTCCAGCTTCGAAAACGTAAAGGCGGAGATCGCCGAGAGCGTGCTCAAGGCGCAGTCGCAGGTAACGGTGCTACAGGAAAGTTCTGCTGAGGTAAAAGAGGAATTTCAAAAAGTTCAGGCAATCTTTGAGGATCTTTCCGGTGCGGTCGGACAGATCTCCGAGTATATGAATCAGATCACCACGATCGCAAACCAGACCAATATGCTTGCACTTAACGCTTCCATCGAGGCGGCCAGAGCCGGTGAGATGGGTAAGGGCTTTGCGGTGGTTGCCGTTGAGGTAAAGAACCTCGCGGAAGAGATCAAGAACCTGGTAAGCGGCGTAGAAGAGAGTATTACACAGGTAAATCAGAGTACAGAGCAGTTTAATTCGAAAATCGAAAGCACATACGAAGCGTTGGATCGCAATATCGCGGAGGTGGAGCAGGCTAAGGAAAGCTTTGATGAGATCAACGTGGCAGCAGGTGCCGTGGATGATGTACAGCAGATGATACAGGAGGTGGGAAGCAAGTCGACGGATGAACTTCGCCGCTTGAACGGCTCTTTCGATTCGCTCCAGAATCTGTACCGAAACGTGTCGGATCACATTGATAAGGCAACGACGCTCGGTACCACAAAGAGTGTGCTCTTTGAGAACATCGACAACATGATCGATCAGATCGATCCGTTGGTGGACGAGTTTTAACCCATCGGAGGTGTAGAAGTGTTTTGGGCACTTTGGAACAAACTTGTTCTTTTGTTTATGGATCTGACTGCGGGACGCCTTCGTGAGGACCTGGTCAAAGAACAATGGGAGAAAAACAGAGATGCCTGGCAAAAGCGGGAAATGCAGGGACAGTTCATCCGGAGCCAAAAGGAACTTACCGACATGGCTTACGGAACGTGCGGCCCGCGCTCCGAAAAGCTTCTCTTCAAAGGGGAGCGCATGACGGCGGCGAGCAATTCCTGCGAGGTGATCGCGGTGTATAATGTGATGCGATTTCTGCCCGCGGAATACGGGGGAGCGCAGATCACGTTTCCCGATCTTTTGCG